>CAYRDV010000098.1:0-16973 GCA_964422885.1 uncultured Candidatus Sericytochromatia bacterium | reverse complement strand
CTGAAGAAAATATTATTAAAAAAATTAAAAATTCAACTGCTCAATGTCGGTTTTATTATTAATCTTGGTAAATTAACCGGAAGATTGCATTCAACAACAAAAAATTATTATGCTGATAAAATCAACAAAAGGCAGGAATGGTTTGAAGAGGATAATATTGCCAATGCCTCAGTTTATTTACCTGAAAATTACAAAAAAGTAGTTGAGGAAATAAAGGCTTTAACTGATTTATTTAAAAATTTACCAGGAGATAAAGATAGTTATGGACTGGTTCATGCCGATATTCATGGTGGAAACTTTTTTGTTGAAGAGTATCAAATTAACTTATTTGATTTTGATGATAGCTGTTATCACTGGTATGTCTATGATCTTGCCGTAATAATTTACTCTGTTTTAACAACTATCAAGGATATTCAGGAAAGAAATTTATTTGCTTTAGAATTCAGCAGAAACTTATTAGAAGGTTACTATTCAGAAAATAATTTAGATAGAAAATGGCTTAAATATATACCTGATATTTTTAGACTAAGAGATCTACTTATTTTTGTCTTTTTACATAAAAAATGGGATTTAAATAATCTAAGCGAAAGAGATCAGGAATATTTTAATAATTTAAAAAATCGGGTGGAAAACTCTACTTCCCTGATAGATGATTTCAACGGTATTATTATTTAAAAAAACTGATATGATTTAGTTCATTTAACTAAGAATTGGCCTTTTTTATAAAATCAATATCTGATTGGCTTAAAAGACCTCTTTTAATTAAGTCTTGGGCTGCCTCAAGAGAGTTATTTGTTAAAAGCTGACCATCATATCTTGGCGAGGTTTTGGAATCACTGGTTACATTATTGATATAAGTAGCTATAACCCTGGAAGGATAATCTTTGGCAATCTGTCGATAAACTTCAGGATCTTTCTCACCACTGTCACCAAATAATAAGAATTTTTTATTGGGATAAGTATCAAAAATCTTTCTGATTCTGCCAAGTTTGTAACCTATTTGCTGGGTCAGACTATCTGTACCAATATTTTTTAATTCAATACTTCCTTTGGGAAATTTATGAAGAGCCATAAATCTGCTTATTTTTAAGAAAAGGTTTATCGGGCTACCGCTAACATAATAAACATCACCATCAGCGACACCATCACTCTTTTTATCAAGTACCTGATAAATTTCGGAAACACCAGGAACAACTTTAATCGTATACTCATTACCCAAAAACAGGGTTTTTATCATCTTAATCTTATCAGTTATGTATGATTTCTGAATAGTATCATCAATATCAGAAATTATGCCTAAAGCACCGTCATTTTTAGGTTGAACTGTTAAGGTTCCAAATGCCTGATCAGCAACATATTTTTTCTTTTGAACAGGACCTAAGACAGCACTAATATCAACATAGCCAGTTTTTACCGGGCTAGGCTCTTTTATTTCAAATAACCCTTCCTTATCTGATTTGGCTTTTAAAACTTTTCCATTAAATTCGATTTCAACATTAACATCTTTTACCTCATCAGATTCAAGGGCCAGCCAGCTTTTGTAAAGATTCATCAGGGAAGAATCATCTACTGAGCTTACAGAATGTTTTTTATATTCAAGTACACGTCCTTTGATGCTTACACTTTGCTCAGTTCCATATGTAGTATAAACATCAATCTGAAGTTTTTTGGGACCAAATACAGATGATGAGTTTACTTCCTGTTCTGAAGTGTTTTCAATCGGGGAAAGAATATCCTGGCTGCCACATGCACTTAAATTAAGGAAAGTCAGTATTAGGGGTAAAGTAAACTTTAATAATTTTTTCATCAGAGATCCCTCAATTTTATTTGTACACTTAAATATATATTTACCCGGAAAAGGTCTAAATTAAACATTATACAATAATGTTCAGGTAAATAATTTATTTATAAGTGTTATAATTTTTAATTTAATTAATAATACCTCGAAGGTTTGCTTCGAGGTTAAACAAAATTTCATTTTGTTTCCAAAGCAGAGCTTTGGTGTTAATACAAACAGGGGCCCCGTGATCGGGGATTTATTTTAGAATAGATACATTAAACTCTTAAGATATGGAAAAACAGATACGCTTAGAATTATTAAAGAAACAACTGGAACGTCTAAAAACAAGGGTTATAAAGCTTGAAAAGCTCAGTAATACCTATACCTGGGCCAGATTAATAATATTTACTGTCGGTTTTGTCTTTACAGTATTAGGTTTCTCTATATTTGGAAAAACTTCTGGTTTTTTAATATTATCCTTATCAATAATATTTTTTTTAACAGCAGTTTTTTTTCATGCCCGGCTGGAAGCCAGCCTAAAAAAATTCAAGCTTGTTCACCAGTTAAAAGATGATCAGATAAACAGGCTAAACCTTGAATGGAGTAAACTTCGGGAACCATTAATAAAAAAAACATTTTCAAATCATCCGTTTGCCTATGATATTGATATTATAGGAAAAAACTCCCTTTTCCAGCTAATTGATAATACGGTTTCAGAAGAAGGAGAGGAACTCCTACTTGACTGGTTGACTGAAAGAAATCCTGAAATTGAAACAATATTAAAAAGACAGGCAATCATCAAGGAACTCGTCCCTCTTACTCTTTTCAGGGATAAGTTATTGCTTAATACTTATCTTGTAACTCATAATCCTTTTCAGAAATGGCAGGGAAAACGTATTTTAAAATGGATGGAAAATGATAATACGTTTGATGAGTTGAAAAAAGTGTTAAAAATTTCTTCCATACTGCTTATTTCCAGCTACTTATTATATATCATTTCCCTGATGGGAATAAATACCTGGTTATGGAAAATAACTTATGTTTTATATGCTGCCTATTTTTTCATGAATGATCAGCATGTAAAGGCTTTTTTCAGAGAATCTATAGATATTGAATTTGAACTACGAAGATTAAATTCAGTTTTTTATAAACTGGAAAAATTTGATTTTGGAAAAAATATTAATCTTCAAGCGTTTTGTCAGGAATTTAAAAAGGAAGAAACAAAACCTTCATTATATATGAAAAGAATCAAAAACCTGGTTGCTTCTGCCAGTGTTCAAAATAACCCTGCTGTATGGCTTTTGACTAATGCTATTTTTCCCTGGGATTTCTTTCATGGTTACCGCTTAAAAAAATATAAATCTCAGATAGCAAAAATTATGCCTAATTGGCTCAATTCCTGGTTTGAATTAGAAGCAATGATTTCTCTGGCAAATTTTTCCTATTTAAATCCTGAATATATCTTTCCGGAAATTAGTTCTGAAAAAAAAGATTTTGTGTTCAAAGCCAAATCAATGGGGCACCCTCTTTTGCCTATCGGGAAAAAAGTTTGTAATGATTTTACCCTGAATAAACCTGGTGAAATTATAATTATCACAGGGTCAAATATGGCTGGTAAAAGTACTTTTCTGAGGACACTGGGTATTAACCTTAGTCTGGCTTTTGCCGGAGGGCCGGTAAATGCTGAAGAATTTAATACTTTTCTGTTCAGACTTTTTACCTGTATTCGGGTAAATGATTCGGTAACAGATGGGTTATCCTATTTCTATGCTGAGGTGAAAAGACTTAAAGCCTTGTTAGAAGAGCTTAAAACACCCAATGAGCTTCCTCTTTTCTTTTTGATTGATGAGATTTTCAGAGGAACAAATAACCGTGAGCGATTGACCGGTAGTCGTTCTTATATCAATGCCCTGACTGGTCATCACGGAATAGGTGCTATTTCCACTCATGATCTTGAACTGGTAAAACTTGCTGATACCAGCAGAGAAATTACTAATTATCATTTTAAAGACGATATCACGGATGATAAAATGGTTTTTGATTATAAGATACATCAGGGTCCATGCCCAACCACAAATGCTCTGAAAATAATGGAAATTGAAGGATTACCAGTAAATTATGCAGAACAAAACTAATATACCGTGCCCATGTGGAACAGGCTTATTCTATCCGGAATGTTGTGAGCCTGCTATCAGAGGTTATAAACCGGCATCTACAGCAGAAAAACTGATGCGTTCACGTTATTCAGCTTATGTAAATTGTGAAATAGATTATTTGGTAGAAACAACTTATCCAAATCAGAGAAAATTCCTAAATCCTGAAAGTATGCGAAACTGGTCCAAAAACTCTGAGTGGCATAAGCTTGAGATTATAAAAACGAAAGCAGGTATGCCAGAAGATAATACTGGTGAGGTTGAGTTTATTGCTTATTTTTCTGAAAAGGGAGTTCAGAAAAAACATCCAGAATTATCATACTTTATCAAAGAAGATGAAAAATGGTACTTTGATAACTCCGATAAATCGCTAAAGGTTACAGTTAAGCCTAAGATTGGTCGTAATGAGCCATGTCCATGCGGTAGCGGCAACAAATTTAAAAAATGCTGTGGAAAGTAATTATATTAATCTTCCTCTGATAAATTTTTCCAGATTTCCCATAGTAGCAAAATTTTCAGGAATGATTTCCACACTTTTAATTTCAATGCCAAAAGTAGTATTAAGTGACATGATTAGACGAATCAGGCTAAGTGAATCCAGGTTAAGATCTTCACGAATTAATGTGTCTGAATTTACTTCATTTTTATCTTCAATAATACCTTCATTGATAAATACATCCAGTATTTTATCTGTTATATTTTTTCCTTCTGGCATAGTGGTAACTCCTTCCGCTTAAGTTTACCATTCGGGGTTAATGGTAAAGCATTTACCTTAAAAAATTTATGGGGTACTAAATGGTGTTCCAGATGTTTCTGGCAATGTTCGATCACATCCCTGATTTTTATTTTCTTACTTTCCCTGAGCTGTAAAAGCGCAATAATTCTGCTTCCCATTATCGGATCATTTTCCCCGGAAACTGCTGAAGAAAATATATCAGGATGTTTATTTAAAATCCTTTCTATTGCCAGTGGTGAAATTTTTTCGCCTCCGGAAATAAAGATATCATCTTTTCTGCCTGTGATGTATAAATGTCCATTTTCATCCAGCCGCCCTAAATCTCCGGTATGAAGCCAGCCATCAATAATTTTTTTAGCAGTGGTTTTTTTATCATCAAGATATTTAACCATGATTGAAGGACTTTTTACTAAAACTTCATCATCGATTATTTTTAACTCAACTCCCTTTATTGGTTTACCAACCGAACCATGTACAAATTCAGGCTGATTATCACTGATAGCTGTAACTCTTGGACCTGCTTCTGTCAATCCGTAACCAACCCATAACGAGGCATTGGGGAATGCTTTTTTAATTTCTACAGAAAGAGCTGCATCCAGTGCAGCTCCGGCGATCGTTATATGTTTTAGATGCTCAAACTTTAAAGTATTTCCCATCAATAAAAGTTTAAAACTGGTTGGCACCCCTGCAATAGTATTAATTTGATTCTGAATGATAAATTTAATTAATTCTCCTGGTAATTCAAAGTCAGGAACCATAAGAATCTGGCCTCCGGTCAACAGGGTTGTGACCATTTGTGTCACCAGGGCAAATGAATGATACAATGGGAGCATTAAAGCTACAGTTCCAGGGTTTTCGATATTCATACTTTCAATTACAGAAGCGGCATTTGCCAGAATATTAAGATGGCTTAAAACTACCGCTTTTGAATCTCCTGTTGAACCTGATGTAAGTAATGCCATTGCTCCATTATCACCTGATAGTTCAGGTATTTTGAAGATTTTTTTCATCTGGGGATAATGGTCTTCAATTATATAATCAATTTTAAATTTATGTGCCAGATCTTTAAGTTGTTCTGTTGGTAATGACGGGTTTACAGGAATAGCGATATTTCCTGAAGCAGCAACTGATAAAAATGCTTCAACAAAAAAAACAGAATGATCAGCAGATATAAAAAAACGTTTACCTGTTCCAAAATTGGCAAAAATTTTTTTTGCATTTGCAATAGATTCTCTTGCCAGTTCAGAGAAAGTACTTATACTATTTTCATCTTTTATAAAATTTGAATTATCGGAAACAGCAAGTTTTGTTAATAATTCAAAAAAATCTATGGCTTTTAGAACTGCCAAACAAGCCCTCCCCAGGTTAGGCCACCGCCAACTACATTCATACCAACTTTATCTCCCGGTTTTATTCTCTGTTGTGTTATTGCTTCATGTAAAGCAATCAGAACGGCTGCACCGGCAACATTTCCATGTTCATGCAGATTATAAAATTGCTTTTCTTCAGGTATTTCCATTATTTTTGCTACCTGTCCGGTCAGATACCTGTTAATCTGGTGCGGAACATATAAATCAAGTTCAGATGGCTTTAAGCTGGCAACTTTAGCTGCTCCCTGCATAGCGTCTATATAACGGGGTGGAACCAATTCCTTTAAGGCTGTCGAATCACCATGATAATAATATTGGTTAGCATCTATTGCTTCATGGGTTGGCGGTATCAGGCCGGGAGTATGGACAAGATTACCAAGCGAACCGTCTGCACCCAGAAAACCACCAATAATTCCGGTATTTTCATTTCCTTCCTCAAGTAAAATAGCAACTGCACCATCCCCTACACTCATTACAGTTTCATGAATTTTTGGATTTGCATATTTTGAAGGTGTTTCCGAAGCAACCAGTAATACCTTACCAAAACCGGCTTTTACATGTAAGGAAGCATTTAATAAAGAATAAAGACCACTGGTACACCCGGCTTTCATATCCAGACATGGTGCTTTAATATTTAGCCTGTCACCGATTGCACAGGCTGTTGAAGATGTAGTTTTATGAGGAGTAGTTGAGGACAGGATTAACATATCAATATCATCAACTGAGATATTCAGTGATTGTAATAAACCTTGAACAGCTTTGGCTCCCAAATCAACAGTATTTTCTTCCTGATGATTAGCCGGAGTACCAATAACATGAGTCCACTGACGATATTTTAAACCAATTACTTTTTCCGGGTAATCAACTTCCATCCCCTTTGTGGCAAGTATCGCCTTGTAATTTTCACCCAAAAGCATGAAAAAAATATCTTCATTGCTGATCCTGTTTAATTCCTTACCATCAGGAAGGACAAGTGGCTCCGGGAAAGCAGCAAAACTTCCTGTTATACTAATACCTTTAACCTGATTATATGTTCTTCCACCAGGAATATTACCCTTCATTTTCAAACTCCATTAAAAAATCACCTGCTGAAATTTTTTGGCCAGGCTTAACCCTTATATCCTTTATTTTACCCATTTGTGAAGAATTTACACTTAAGACCAGTTTCATTGATTCAATCCTTAATAATAATTGTCCTGATTTTACCTGTTCACCGGTCGTAACAATAATATCCTTGATAATTCCGGTCATTGGTGATTTTAAGATTGAACCATCAGTATTTTTTTTATCCTGTTCAGCAAAATAATTCTCAGGTACTGTTTCAACTTCATAAGAGGAACCATTAATATTAACATTATAGACATTGGTATTTTTTAAAACACTGGCATTAAAAGCATTCTCTTTGTATCTGCCACGTATAGTAAAAAAACCGGGTTTAAACCAGTTAATTGACCAATCTATGCTTTCTGGCTCAACAGTCACAGGATAACCGTCAATTAAAATTATGTTTTTCATTACCATGTCTCCCTTTTATGCCAGAAATTAGGTTTCCAATATGAAGCATTATTATTTTTTGAAAAGGATTTGGCTTGATTGTTTTTTTCTTTTTTTTCAGCAGTTATACCCAAAATTCCGGCTAATTCTTTTTCCCAGGTATTAACATTTTCATCAGGATTTATGGTTTCAAAGCTTTCAGTATTATAATTACCGCTTATAAAAGATTCCGATTTCAACCCGGCAAGTAAGGCCATAGTATTAACCTTAACGGTCCCATTTATATCCAGATTCTGTAAGGCCATGATCAGGCGATATCTTGCCTGTTCCCGATTTTTTCCCCGGCAAATTATTTTCATCAATAGGGGATCATACTCTTCAGGAACTTTACAGCCCTGCCAGATTGCTGACTCAATCCTAATCCCTTTTCCATCCGGTAAGGAAATATAGTCAATATTTCCCGGTCTGGGTAAAAAAGTGTGTGGTTCTTCTGCATAAATTCTTGCTTCAATACAATGACCATGTGTAAGATGATTTTTTCTGGCCTCATTTATTGTCTCACCAGCAACAATTCTGATTTGCCATTCAACCAGATCAATTCCAGTTAATTCTTCTGTTACAGCATGTTCAACCTGCAACCTGGGATTGATTTCGAGAAAATAAAACTGGTTATTATAAAACAAAAATTCAATAGTGCCAATATTATCCAAATAAATTATCTTACTAATTTTAAGGGCCAGCTCATAAAGTTCTTCTCTCTGAGTAATATCAAGTGATGGTGATAAAGCTTCTTCAATCACTTTTTGTTTTCTTCTCTGCATTGAACATTCTCTTTCAAACAGATGTAAAGAATTTCCGTGTTGATCCGCTATTAACTGAACTTCGATATGTTTCGCTCCTGATAAATATTTTTCCACCAGTAATGAGTCATCACCAAAATATTGTTTTGCCAGTAGAGAAGAGTTATGCAGGGAGCTCTCCAGCTTACTTTCATCTTCTACAATAACCATTCCTATTCCCCCACCTCCATGAGCTGGTTTTATCAAAAGGGGATAACCTATTTCAGCCGCTTTATTGAATATATCAGAATGATTGCCAGTATATGAAAATGAAGGAATTACCGGTATATTATTTTTTAAAAGCAGTTCCTGAGATACAATCTTGTTTCCGGCAATATGCAAAGCTTCCGGGCAAGGACCGATAAATTTAACATTGGCACTCTGACACGCTCTGGCAAATAATTCATTTTCCGATAAAAAGCCGTAACCAGGATGTATTGCAGCATTGTTTTCCAGGGCTATTTCTATTATTCTTTCTTTATTCATATAACCAGAGATATGATTTAGTTTTTCTACCTCAATTACCTTATCGGCAAATGGAAGGTACTGTATATCAGAATCCTGCTCGGTGTAAAGGCCAATTGTTTTTAAGCCCATTTCCTTACAGGTCTGCATAATTCGTTTAGCTACTACGCCCCTGTTAGCAACAAGTATTGTTTTTATATCTTTTAGCATTTAGTAAGTATTTATCATAAACTATTTTTCATAATAAATAATACTGCCATTTTACAAAAAACTTTCTTAATTTACTGGTAAATTTGTAAAATATATTAAATGAAAAATTGCTGTTGGGAAAAACTGGGGTTACAAAATTAAATTTCTAAATCATTTAAAACTTGGTAAAATACAGGTAATTATTAATAATAGGGCATTATTTAGGTTTAGATGACTGAAGCAGAGTTACGCAAATTAATACAAGAAATAAGGACTTTACCTTCCGAAACTGAATGCGTAGAGTTTAAGGAAGCCAAAACCAATTATGACTTTGGTAAGCTTGGTAAATATTTTTCTGCATTGTCTAATGAAGCAAATTTAAAAAGTAAAAATGAATCATGGCTTATTTTTGGTATACAAGACAAACCCATTCCCCGACAAATTATAGGTAGTCACTTCAGATCAAACAGGTCAGACCTTGATAGCTTAAAAGCTGAAATAGCCAATAAAACAAGTAACCGTTTAACCTTTCATGAAATATATGAATTAACCTATCCTGAAGGCCGTGTGGTTTTATTTCATATTCCGGCAGCTCCGAAAGGACTTCCTGTTGCCTGGGAAGGGCATTATTATGGTAGAGATGGTGAAGATATTGGCCCTTTAAATCTCGTTGAAATCGAAAAGATTAGGAATCAAGCGACTAAAAGTGATTGGTCTGAAAAAATTATTCCAGAAGCTACAATATCTGACCTTGAGCCTGATGCAATTAAATTAGCCAGAAACAAATATAAGATTAAATTCCGTAAGCTTGCAGATGAAGTTGATAAATGGGATGATGTGACTTTTTTAAATAAAGCAAAGATTACTATAGGTGGAAAAATAACCAATACAGCTATTATTCTTTTAGGTAAACCAGAATCTGATCATTTTATTAGCCCTTCAGTGGCAAAAATTAGCTGGATTTTAAAAGATAGTAAAAATATAGAGTTAGATTACGAGCACTTTGAGCCTCCTTTTATAATAAATGTTGATCAGGTTTTAGCAAAAATCAGGAACCTGAAATATCGCTATCTATTAAAAGGAACATTATTCCCGGAAGAAGTAACTATGTATGATGAGTATGTAATAAGAGAAGCTTTACATAACTGTATTGCTCATCAGGATTATAATTTAGGATACAGGGTTTCAGTTGTTGAATTTCCTAAAAAAGTAATTTTTTCTAATGGTGGTAACTTTACGCCTGATGATGTGATAAAAGTTTTACATCGTAATGCTCCTGAATCAGATTATAAAAACCAGTTTTTAGTAAATGCTATGTTTAATCTGGATATGATTGATACTATCGGCAGTGGGATAAAGAGAATGTTCCAAACACAAGCAGATAGACTTTTCCCTTTACCTGAATATACTATAGATAAATTACAAATATCTCTTTATATTTATGGAGAAATCCTTAAAATGGAGTATGCACAATATTTATCTGATCATAAAGATTTAACCCTTGATGAAATTATTATTCTTGATAAATTTCAAAAAGGAAAGGTTTTATCTGAAAAAGAAGTTGAATATCTTACCAGTATTGGGTTTTCTATAAGAGAACGACTAAGTAATCAAGAAAGTGCCCAAGAACAAGTTAATCAAGCACAAGATGAGGCACATGATCAAGTACAAGATGAGGCACATGATCAAGTACATGAATATCTAAGTGAAACACAAGTTGAAATATTAAAGTTTACCAATAAGTTTATAAATGTCTCATCAGAAGATATTAGGAACTTGTTTTCTCATTCTTCAATTTCAGGAAATCTTAAGAAAGCAATTTCAAATCTTATAGAGTTGGGATACTTAAAATTTACTATACCTGACAAACCTAAAAGTAAATATCAAAAATATACAATAACTGAAAAGGGAGTAAACCTTATTAGGTAATGGTTTTGAAACATAGCTAATTTAAATTTATGAACCTTAACGCTCAACCTACTAATAATAATTTTAAACAATTTGTTTAGAAAATAAGTTTTTGGATTATATATTATATGGTGCATAAATTTATAGAAAGACATATTTAATGAAAAGCATTTTCGGTTACGAATTACCTGAGAAATCTTCGTGTGGTGTGGGATTTGTTGTAAACAAAAAAAATCATTATAGCCATGAAATTATCAAAGATGCCTTAAATGCCCTTTGCAGTGTTGAACACCGGGGAGCATGTGCTTCCGATCAAATTACCAGTGATGGTGCCGGAATAATGACCGAAATTCCTTTTGAACTTTTGGGTTATGAAAGAGGAACAGTAGCTGTTGCCGTCATTTTTGTAACCAGAGAAGCGGAAATGCAGCGAAAATTACTAAATATCTTTGAAAACACATTCAGTTTTTTTGATATGGATATTTTGTCATACAGAACTGTTCCGGTTAACTCTGTAATACTTGGCGAGCAAGGGTTAAAAACCATGCCTCATATTATTCAGGCAATAATAAAAAGGCCTGTTCATTGTAATACTGATGGTTCATTTAATAGATTACTTTATACAGCAATCAGAATGACTTTTACCAAACAGAAAAGATTAAACCCTGTGCCACAGTTTTTTCTCCCCTCACTTTCTGTTAATACAATAGTTTATAAAGCTCTGACAAAAGCAAATATGCTGGATAAATTTTATCCTGATTTACAAAACCCAGCATTTAAAAGTAGATTTGTGATGTTTCACCGTAGATTCAGCACAAATACAGTAACATCCTGGGATAAAGCCCAACCATTCAGGTTAATCGCCCATAATGGTGAAATAAATACAATAGAGGGAAACAGGTCTTGGGCATATTCCAGGGAAAAATCAATGGGATTACCCAGAAATGAACTAATTACTCATGAAGGAATCAGTGATTCAGGTAGCCTCAACGAAATGGCAGAAGCTTTAATGTACAGAAGTAGTCTGCCATTTATTGAAGATGCACTGGCATTAATGATACCACCATCTGATCAGAAAAATCTGTTTTATAAATTCTGGAGCAGAGCAATGGAGCCCTGGGATGGCCCTGCTCTTATTACCTATTCTGATGGAGAAATAGTAGGGGCAAGACTTGATCGAAATGGTTTCAGACCATGCAGATGGGCCTTAACTGATGAGTATTTTTACCTTTCATCAGAAGCTGGCTCATTTACAATTGATGAAGACAAAATTATTTCAAAAGGTGCTCTTGGAGCTGGAAGTTGTGTAAATGTAGGATTGAACACTGGCGGTATAGAGTTTAAAGATCCTAGTAAAACAAGGGACAATAACAAAGCAAATTTTGATACCAGACTATATAAGCTGGGTTATGCCAAACCAGAAAAAAACACCTATCAACCAAAACAAAAATTCCTGTTTAATTATACTGATGAAGCAGTAAATAAAATACTAATCCCCATGATTAAGGAGGGGAAAGAGCCTATTGGATCAATGGGTGATACAGCCCGTCCGGCAATTTTATCATCTGAAGTCCGCTCTTTTTTTGATTATTTTTATCAAAACTTTGCCCAGGTTACTAACCCACCACTTGATTATCTTCGAGAAAAAATGGTCACAGAGCTTTCTGTTTATCTTGGCCCAAGACCAAATATATTTGCCAAAAAGGAGCTTATCCCTCCTCCAATAGCTTTAGAATTACCTGGGCCCGTCTTAAGTCTTGGACAGCTTGAACATATTACCAAACATGGAAATAAAGATGAGAGTGATTCAGGGATAAAATCAGAAACAATAGATATTATTTTTAGCAGACAATATGGGATTGTTGATTTTAATTCACAATTAAATAATATTTCCAAAAAAGTACTGGAATTGGTGAAAAATGGAACATCAATAATTATCCTTTCAGATCGGAATGCTGATTTTGAAAACCTGCCCATTCCGGTTTTAATAATTCTCAGACATGTTGTCATAGAGCTTGATAAAGCCGGAGTCAGATTAAAAGTATCAATTGTTATAGATTCCGGTCAGATTTTTACAACCCATCATATGGCTGCAACCATCGGGTTTGGTGCATCAGCAGTTTGTCCTTATCTTGCTTTAAATTTTGCCAGATATGAAAATCTTGGTACCCTAAACGAAGTTTCACCAGAGTTTAAAGAAAAAAATCTGATTAAAGCCCTTGAGTCCGGTTTACTAAAAGTAATGTCAAAAATGGGAATTTCTGTTGTTCGTAGTTATCAAAGTTCAAAGCTTTATACAATTCTGGGCCTGGATAAAGAGTTCAGTCATGTTTATTTCCGGGGTGTACCTTCACTAATTGGAGGTCTTGGATTAAAGGAAATTGTAGATGACATTTTGTTTCAGGCGGATCTTGCCGAAAAATCTGCAGGACAAAATAAGTTAATTAACAATTATCTTTTTAGAGAATTTAATAAAGGAACTATTGGTGAAAAACACTCAATGAATGCTTCCAGAACAAAGATTATACATAAGCTTGTATCGAAAGCAGATTCCTCCGAAAAAGAGCTGGAAATTTATCAGGAATATTTAAAATCATTTGAACTTGATTACCCGGTTAATATTCGCCATCTACTGGATTTTAGAAATGCTGAAAATCCCATGGATATTTCTCAGGTGCAAACTACAAGTGAAATCTTAAAAGAATTTGGTTCTGGTGCTATGTCGTTCGGGGCAATAAGTGCTGAAGCACAACGAGATATTATTCTCGCAATGGAGGAAATAGGTGGAAGAAGCAATAGTGGCGAGGGTGGTGAAAATCCTTACTATTTGTCAGATGGAATTACTGCCACCATCAAGCAGGTTGCATCGGCTCGTTTTGGAGTTACTGCCAGTTATCTTGTCAGCGGAAAGGAATACCAGATAAAAATTGCTCAAGGGGCAAAGCCCGGTGAAGGCGGTCAGCTTATGGCTCCAAAGGTAAATGAAGATATTGCCAGAGCCAGACATTCGATGACAAATGTGGATTTAATTTCCCCACCTCCATTACATGATATTTACAGTATTGAAGATTTGAAACAACTGATTTATGAATTAAAGCAACTTAACCCTGACGCAAAGGTAAGTGTAAAACTGGTATCAGGTGCTAATATCGGAACAATAGCAGTTGGTGTAGCCAAAGCAGGAGCAGACATCATTCATATCTCAGGTGGGGATGGTGGCACCGGTGCAGCATCATTAAGCTCAATGAAACATGCTGGTCTTCCTTTTGAATTTGGCCTTATTGAAGTTCATCATGCCTTAATATCTAACCATCTAAGAAATCAGGTAATACTTAGAGTAGATGGTGGGCTAAATACAGGTAAGGATATTGTTTTGGCTGCTATTATGGGAGCCAATCAATTTGACTTCGGAAAATTATTACTTATTGCCGAAGGTTGTGTAATGGCCAGAGTTTGTGAAAAAAATACCTGTCCGGCAGGTATTGCTACTCATGATCCAAAATTTAAAAGCAGATACGGTGGAAATAAAGATCAAATAATTAAAATACTTACTAAAATTGCCGATGAAACAAGAAATTATTTATCTTTACTAGGGTTTAAGTCATTATCAGAAATAATTGGTAAAAATAACTTATTAAAATTAAGCGAAAAACAACTGGAACTGATCAATAAAAAAAAGCTGGATTTAAGTTTTGTGATAAACCCGCCAAAACAGTATGAATTTAATTACCAGCCTTTGCTACCTGAGCCAATTAATAATTTAAATCAAAAAATAGCCAATGACAGCTTATCAGCACTTGAAAATAATAATAGTATCCATCTTGATTATCCAATATTTACCAATGACAGGGCAATTATTACTACTCTTGCCAGTAAGATTGCATCTATAAGGCATATTAATCATCTTGTAAAATTAAAAAAATTAACAGAAAATCAGTATAAAAATTTTAACTCAAATATTCAGATTACTTTTACAGGTAGTGCTGGACAGGGGTTTGGTGCATTTATGATTGAAGGAATTATTACCAGATTATATGGTGAGGCAAATGATTCAGTATGTAAATCGATGTCTGGTGGTAAGGCTATTATCCGTCCAAACTCTGAAGCAAAATTTAAATCCGAAAAAAATGTAATTATAGGTAATTGTGCATTATATGGAGCAACAGGAGGAACTCTTTATGTCAGGGGTGTTGCCGGTGATCGTTTTGCAGTTCGCAACAGTGGTGCTGTAACTGTTGTTGAAGGTACGGGTTTACATACTTGTGAATATATGACAAACGGTACAGTTATCATTCTTGGTAATTGTGGGAAAAATCTTGGAAGTGGGATGACCGGAGGAAAAATATTTCTGTTTGGTGAACCTGAAGAAGGTGTAAATTCTGAATATATTGCTCCCTACAAATTTGAAACCGAAGATTTTGAATCATTAAAAGCAATTATCAATGATTATGCACAGGAAACCAATAGTGAAGTTGCTGGCTTTATTTTAGAATATTGGGAAGAACTAAAAAACAGGTTTAAAAAATATTTACCGGTAAATATGATTAAAAAATTCCAGGAAAACCCTATATTATAGAACTAACTGTCAGTTTAAAGTAAAAGAGTATCTAATTTACTTAGTATTAAACCATGATTTAAAATGTTGTATGACATGTTTTTAAAATAAGAAAGCTAGTAAAAATAATAAAAAAGCACATCATACAACTGAACGAGCATTTTACATGTAAAATAAAAATAAGGAAGAATTATATAAAATACACATCAGATGCTCGCCAAGACGTTATACACAACTCAAAAAATATTTTTCTTGATATAAAATGAAGATCGCCTTTCAAAAATGGATAAATTTGATTTTTTCTTTTATTATAGAGGAGATAATATTGTATTTCCTTTAGCTTCGCTATAGAAAACGATTTAAGTATTAGGGAAAACTTTATATAATGATTACAAACTTTTAATTTAATAAGGAGATAAAAATATGGCATCAATCAATCCTTACATTAACTTCAACGGAAATGCCGAAGAAGCATTTATGTTTTACAAATCAGTATTTGGCGGAGAGTTTGCAAAGATAATACGTTTAAAAGATCTTTCAATCCCTGAATTTCCAATAGCAGAAAATGATGCAAATAAAATAATGCACATTGCCTTGCCTATTGGCAAAAACATGTTAATGGCCAATGACGTGCCAGAAAGTATGGGACGAACAAATGAAAACGAAAACAGGAGCAAGATTTCAATAAGTGCAGAAAGCAAAGAAGAAGCAGACAAGTTATTTAACGGACTTTCAGCAGGTGGAAAAATAGAAATGCCTATTGCTGATAGTCCTTGGGGTTCGTATTTTGGAATGTTTAGAGACAAATTTGGTATTGAATGGATGGTAGATTTTGACCCAAAATATAATGGGCAAAAGTAAGTAAGGAAAAAACCATGAATAAAAATATGAACTATTTAACACTCGGTATTCATTATCCAAAAACGGAACATAGGGATGATATTATTAAAGCGGCTGAAAAAGTAGCGGCAAGAACAAAGGAATTAAAGTTGCTCAAATTGAAGGAGATGATATTTCTGAGGCCACTTTGAGAAGTCGAATAAATAACGTAATTAAAACCGGAACATTTATATATCAGTTGATACCATATCACTTGATATAAGGCTTCCACAATGCGGGAAAGCACAAATTAGTACTACAAAACAACAATTAGGATGTCCAATTTTTCAGCTTTTGAAAGGCATTAAGCATTCGTAGGACTCAGTTCCCGCATAATCTAACAAGCCAAGTAACTTTAGTCGAACATTTGTAACTGTTTCAGTAACACAGCAAAACCAGTAACTACGCATTGTGGATAAAATGAGCCCAGTAACACTTGAAATTAGGAAAAGGAAATATAGTGAACAGAGAAGCCCAACCCTTAATACAGTATTAATGGTGGAAGATACACTAATGAAGGCAGCCGAAGTATTGACTATTGGAAAACTTAAACGAATGCTTCCAAAACAAGTAATGCATCAAACTTTGATGGTAATCATTGACTA
>CAYRDV010000097.1:0-17012 GCA_964422885.1 uncultured Candidatus Sericytochromatia bacterium | reverse complement strand
ATCAAAGGTTGGGTCGTATTTTGGACTTGTAGGGGGCATAGCTGATATCAGTGCCTTCAGCCTTTCAAGAAGGCGTATTTGAAATCCAATTCTTATTAACAATAGAGCTATGATCTGCTTTTCTTTCTGGTTGTATCGCTCAAGTTCTGTCTCGTCTGTTATTACATCCTTGAATCTTCCTTTGACCAAATCTTTTATATGCTGATCTTCAAATAAGTTAGCCAGTTCTTTGGCAAGAATGTTTTGCTTTGCTTCCAGATTATAACAATATCACCAGTTCTTAGGTTTTCAAGCATTTTATCTAGTTCTGGTCTACTGGCCTTAGAACCGCTTATTCCAAAATCCTGATATATTTTTTCACAACCTGATTTTTTTAATGAGTCAATTTGCAAATCCAAATTTTGCTCTTTTGTACTTACTCTTGCATATCCTATTTTCATATTTTCTTAATAAGTCTAACATACTTAACTTTTATAAGTATAATAAACTTTGAAAAATTAGACAAGTTATTTGGACTATATAAACTTATATTTCCTGTAAAAATTTTTATGGAAAAAAAAGAGTCCAAAATAACGACCGTTTTTTTAGACTAAATTTATAAATTTCTATTTCATAATATATAATTATGACAATTAATATATAAAGTTAAATTGAGATTAGATATAGTGCCAAAAGACAATCAAACAGGGCAAATAATAAATTATGTTCCAAACTTGAATACATTATTAGGTTTTATTCAAATTTATTCGAGAAATTGCCCAATTAATAACTGTAATATATCTAATTTAATAGAAATAGAACAGGATAGCCCTGAACATTTAAGGTTTATACCTCAATGTTTAGATTTCCAGAGTAATATAAATAGAGGTATGAACCGTATAAATATACCTCCTAGAGCAACTAACTTATCCCATAATCAATTATATCGAGGGAGAGGTAAAACACCTATAAAAAGAGAAACCTATATTGAGTTTTCTGAACAACAAAGCTCCCAATTAATGTTACGTATAGTGACATTTGATCCAAATGCTTTGAGAATTGCAAATAGTAATACAAATCTTAATGTTAGAATTGGTAGAAGAACTAATAATAGAATATATTTTCATATAGATACAATTAATTTATCACCTGTAATTATTAACCCTAATAATCTTCAACAAAATTTTAATACCCAAATACCTGTGTTTTTAGATATATTACGATTACTATATCCATAGTTTACTTAAACTTCGTTAAAATAGACTTTTATTAGTTTTATGAAAGGAAGGTTTGTTTAAAAAACTCAATATCGGGTATTAAGGAGAAAGGTAATTAGAAAAATAAAGCGGTTGTTTTGAAAAAGATATTATTGTCATTACTAAGCACAGCACTGATAACCTCCTGCTCTATCAATGCACAAACTCCTTTTATTCCAGAACAACCTATTCAACCAACTATTAATGTTCAGAAATCAGCAATCAACACCATCAAGATTGCCACATTTAATATCCAGGTCTTTGGCCAGAATAAGCTCAATGATTCTTCTTCAATGAAGATTATTACCAGTATTGTTAAACAGTTTGATGTTGTCGCAATACAAGAAGTCCGCAGTCTTGAGCAGAATGTAATGCCTATCTTTGTGAATATGCTTGGCAACCATCAATGGGCTTATCAGACATCCGAGCGTATTGGTAGAAGTGATTCAAAGGAACAGTATGCCTTTGTATATCGAAAAGACAGGGTAAAGAAAAATAATTGTTATCAAACTAAAGACCCAAAAGATCAGCTTCACCGAGAGCCATATGTATGTAGTTTTACTTCAGGTAATTTTAATTTTAGGCTGATCAACATCCATACTGACCCTCATGAGGTTGCACAAGAGGTTGATTTTCTTGATAATGTGTTCAAAACCGCTCAACAAATAGAAAAAGATACTATATTGATTGGTGATCTTAATGCCCAGCCAAAAGAGTTCGGTGAGCTAAGAACAAAACTGAGCCTTAAATGGATAGTTAATGATAACCAGACTACTAATGTCAGAGAAACCAGTGCATATGACAATATCATCTTCTCAGAATATACAAAAGAGTTCACCGGCAGGGGTGGCGTTTTTGACTTCCCAGCCAAATACAATTTATCCAGGAATAATGCTTTAAGAGTATCTGACCATATGCCAGTATGGGGTGAGTTCAATACTAGCATGGCAACTGATGGTTTATAGAATCTTTTGTCATTTTCGTAAATTTTACCTTTCCAAAGTTAAGAAAACCTAACGTTTTTTTACATGCTTAATATGCCACCATTTTGAAAAAATAGTGGTATATTAGCTTCAGAGAAAAAAAATTGCAAATTAAACACAAAGCCTAAAAATATATATTATAGCGAAAATTATTTGAAAAGAATCGTTTTTTAGTGTTTAACTCATTCTCTAAAAAAATTTTAAATTGTATAAAGTTATAATTAATATGGGTATTATTGAAATAATACAAAATTGCACATCTTTTAAAGAGTATATATTAAATTGTTATATATACTGCCTAAATAATTTTTCTACAATACAGTATGATATAAATAATAATTTTAGATTTCTAAAAACAGAATCTAATAAAGTTTTATTAAATTTAAGTTTTTATGGAAAAGAAAAACTTTTAGAATATTTTCTTAGTTTAAAATGTGAAGAAAATCCTAAGAAATTCATTATTAATCTTCTTGCAATAGATAACTTATTAATTGAGTTTGAACAAAAGATTAAGTATTTACACTTTAAACATAGTATAAAGTGTAATTTAGATAATAACGAATATATTATAATTTCAAAACCTGTAAATATAATTTATCAAAGTTTAAAAGAAAAAAATATCGCTTTGAGAGAGCCAAAAAATGTAGTTATAGATTTCTCTTCTTGCTTTAATAACTTTATGATCTGTCAAACAAGTATTGATAGTTATTCTTGCTCAATAAAAGAATTAAAAGAAATTAGCTCTCATACAGATAATTTACTCTTAGATTTTAATAGTATTACAATGGGGCTTTTTTCTAATTTTAAAAAGCCTGACTATATAGAAAATCAACTAGATAATGAGTCTTCTGAAGATACTTTAATTTATTTTTCAGGAATAAATAATCAATCAGATATAGATAATGAAATACAAAGAATTTTAAATATTTCATATCAAGAAAATATTAGTATTGTTTTATTGCCTGAGTTATTTGTTTATGATTCTTCAAGAAAAATTATAAAAAATTGGCTTAAAAAAATGAATGAGGGTCAAAAAATTGTAATGGTTGTTGCTGGCAGTTGCCATAAATTTAATGAAGACAATAATGAATGTATAAATGAATCAATTATTTATGATTGTTATGGGAATGAAATATATTCACAAAACAAATTTTTTCAATTTTTTGAGCCTGATGACAGTAAAAGAGAATACCTTTCTTACCAAAATTCTAAATTTATTTGTATTGAAAGTGCCATTGGTCGTTTCTCTATCTCAATATGCTTAGATTTTATCAGTGAAAGTTATTTAAATTTTAATAAGAAGTTTTCTGTAAATATAAATTTTGTTCCAGCATTATCTTCTAGCCTTTTTGATTTTAAGAGAATTGCCCAAGAACAAGGAAGATATTATTCTGCTTCTACATTTTGTAGCAATACAATACACCCTAATTTTATAAAACCTGAAAATAAAGGATTTATGTATGTACCTATGGAATCTAAAAACTCATTGAAAGAAATTTCCAGTCTTGAACAAAATAGTTTATATTATCTAAAAATAAAATTATCTGATTTACAATAATAATTATTTGCTATATTCTTTAATAGTAAAGTAACAGTAAATTTTTTATTTGGAGAGAAAAAATTATGGCTTTTTATGAAAAGTCAGAAGATAGCCTTCACAAAATTATTACTAATTTATCTGAGATTAAGCTTGAAGAATTACTTGAACACAAATTTGATAAAAGCCTCTTTACTAGTATAGAATCTCTTGAGGAATTAGATACATATCTTGATCTAAATTTTGTAAGTTATACTGAATCAAATAAAAAAGAAAAAATTAAATTACTTAGTAAAGTGTTAGTAAAATCACTAAGTTTAATTTTAAAATATTATGAAAATGAGTCTCAGACAATTAAGTTTAAAATTAAATGGGAACATTTAAGTAAACTTTGTTCTTATTATCTTGAAGCTAAATCTTATAAATCATCTTATGATTCTGTTAGAAAAAATGATAATGCTTTAATAATTATTAAGCAACTTTTTAAAAATAGAACATTAACAGTTTCCGATATAGTACAATTATTTGATAATACAAAGCAAAATACTTCTCAACTTATATCAAAACTCGAAGGTTTAGGAATTGTTTCTAAACAAACTATAGGAAAAAATACTTTTGTGAGTTTGACATCAATAGGCATAGAAATATTTCAAGAGTATATCAAAGAAAGAAAAGAAGAAATTAAAAATCTTGAAGACAAAATCATTAAATTATTTCCTGATAAAAAAACAGAAGAATATTCAAATATACAATTATTAGGATTTTCATAATGTTCATAACTTTTTATTCATATAAAGGTGGTGTAGGAAGATCTAGCGCTTTAATAAATACAGCGTATTATCTTGCCCAAACAGGTAGAGATGTATGTTTAATTGATTTTGACTTTGAAGCTCCTGGTTTACATAAGATGCCATGCTTTTCTAATATAAGTAAAAAAGATAAAAGAAAGGGGGGACTAGTCGATTATATAAATGATTATTTAACACACCTTAACCCTGATATCTTAAAAATTGAGGATTATTTAGTAAGTACCGATATCGATGTTACAAATACTTTAGTTTATCAAGATAAAAAAAAATCTAGATTATCTTTGTTAAAAGCTGGGAATATAAATAAAGATTATAGTGAAAAACTTTTAAAAATAAATTGGGAGGAACTTTATAAAGATTATTTCGGATATTTTTTATTTGAAATTTTAAAAAAAGATTTAAAAGAACGCCTTAAATTTGATTATATTTTTATAGATTCAAGAACAGGTTTTAATGATATTAGTAGTATATGTACTATTCAACTTCCTGATACAGTTGTACTTATCTTTGGTTTGAATGAACAAAATATTGAAGGTATAGGAAGTGTTTATAAAAAAATTAAGAGTAAAAATATAATACCTGTTATTAGCCCTTTAAATGAAACTACAATAAGTGATTTAGATAAAAAAATTACTGAATTATCCAGGTTTTTTAAACCTGGAACCGATATTAATGCTATATCTTACAGCTCTTTATTATCTAATAAAGAAACAATAATATTTGAACATAAACATAAAGAAATAATTTCTTTAACCAATCAATATATAGCTTTAGCAGAAAGAATAGTCTCTCAAAATAATAAAGACAAAAATTTTCTTAGAAGTAATTTAATTCAGAATATAAATGATATTTCAAAAAACAAAAAACTTATTAAAGATTCATCCTATATTTTAACTTTAGAACCTTATTCTATTGATTATTTTCATCATGCTTTACTTTTATTTAAAGAAAATAATTTTGAAGAGGCAAGAACTTACATTAATAAAGCAATAAAAATTAATAAAAAGAGTTTTGATTATTTATACCTTGAAATTTTAATATTATCTGCTTTAAATGAAGACTTAGAAGAAAAAATAGAAGAATTTAAGAAATTAGGTTTAAATAATCCTCAAGTAATAGATTTGGTTATGCAGGTTTACTTAAGTAAAAATAATTTCTTTATGGCAAGAAAAATTATAGAAAAAGATTATGAATCTAATAGAGCCATATTATCAGAAATATATTTTAAAGAAGAAGAATATCAAAAATCTTTAGATTGTATAATTAACTTAGAGGAAAATCAAAAAAATTTATTTAATATTAGTCGAATATATTATCAAATTAGAAAATATGAAAAAGCACTAGAATATATTGATAAGGCTTTAAAATCTGAACCAGAAAATATTTCTCTTATTAGCTTAAAAGTAAATATTTTAAAAAATATAAATAAATTTGATGAATGCATTTTTTTATATAATAAATGTATAGAAAAAGAACCGAATAATCCCAATCATTATTATAATCTAGCAGAGTTTTATTTTGAAATTTGTGAAGAAGAGCTGGCACTAAATTATTTAAAAACAGCAATTAAATTATCACCTAGCACAATAGAAAATTATTTACTTTTTCTAGCTATAAATTTTAATTTAAATAAAAAAGAAGAAGTTGAGCATACTT
Organism: uncultured Candidatus Sericytochromatia bacterium; assembly: GCA_964422885.1. Classification (GTDB taxonomy): domain Bacteria; phylum Cyanobacteriota; class Sericytochromatia; order UBA7694; family JACMQJ01; genus CAYRDV01. The sequence goes on along the minus strand of CAYRDV010000097.1, from coordinate 10,792 downwards.
TAAAACATCTTGATTACTTAATTACAACTCAAAATCGTAAAACAAAAAATACTCCTCGTTTGATTGAGATTTTAGTTAGCTTTAATAGTAAAGATAAAGCATTATTTTATTATGAACTACTTAATAACTTAAATATAGATAAATCTTTTAATAAAGCTTACTCAGAATATAATTCTATAAGAATTAAAAGAGCATTAGCTTCTACATCAATGTTTTTATTAAAATATGAAAATGCAATTAATTTATTTTTAGAAAAGAATGTTATAAGGCCTTACGTAAATGAAGAAATGTATTTTAATGTAGCGATAGCTTATCTGAATATTGGAAGTATTGAAAATGCAAAAATATATTTTCAAAAAGTTGTAAATATTTTTGAAAATATAATTCAAGTTAATTCTTTACAATTAAAAGCTAATTACTTATTATGTTATGCTATTACCCTATCTTATTTAAATAGAAAAGATGATGCACTTTCTAAATTAAATGATTGCTTATCTATAATTGATAAAAATAAGAATTTAAAGTATATTTTTTCTCCTGAAGAGTATAAATTTATTAATAAACAACAATTTTTAGAACTTTGTAATAGAATTTTAGAGAATATAAAAAATGATACATCCGCAATAAATACGACTATACTTCATTAAGTTTAGTACTCATCTAAGTATAATTTATTCCCGATAATGCGAATTATCAATAATTAGAGCATATTTTACGCTATAAAAGAAAAGAGATGTTTTTAAAATATATACCTAAAACTCATATTTCTAACCATTAAGATTTATCGTTTTATTAATTAAGCATTACTTTTTTGCTATTTTTTCTGAGTTTTATCAGTAGGACAAATATATGACAGTAAACTAATGGTCTATGGTTGATAAAACGCTTCCTGCACAACCTAAAATAACTGCCCAAAGATCGCCGAAAACTAGACTTGATCCTGTGTTTTTTTTATCCATGCTATCCACCCCCTTCTCTTTTTCAAAGAGTAAAAAAATTACTCTAAGCTTAATCAATATAGCTATTACTATAAGGAAGGGTATTATCAACCCTGGGTTTACCAACCATAAACCATAATTTTATTATAACAAAAACTATTAAAAATAAGATGTTTTAAAATAAAATATTAAATACCTTTTAGTTTTTTGTAATTATGCCATGTATAACTTTTTCAGAGCATAAATAAAAAATTCACCGTATCCTATACTATTTGGGTTATTTCCTTATATATCAGTATAATCTACCAGTACTTCACTTAAAAAACTCTATTCATTTCCGTTAAACGCTCCGTCTTTATACCAGGGAGTAGCAAAACCTTCTAAGAGGTTGCCAAGATCTGTAAATACTTTAAAACTTACCAAGTTCATTTATCCTTTCATAATATATTAATAATAGACTTTACTTTTTTTGGGTGGCTTATGTATACTAAGTAAAACTTTTTGTCAAAAAACTGAAAATAAAAACTATATTTGTTGCTTAAAAGGAAAATACTATGTCTTATGAATTTAAACTGGAATGTAACGGAAATGAAGATGATTTGTTTGAACTCAGGGACCTAATTCAGGAAGAAAGAATAAAAGATTTAAAGGTTGAACAAGAGATGGCTCCTATAAATAAAGGTTCAATGGGTGCTGATATTATCCCTCTTTTAACTGTTGTTCTTGGATCTCCAGCAATTGGTGTTGCAATAACAGGGATTTTTAACTCTATAAAAACTTATCTTGAAATGAAGCCTAAAAGCCAGGTTTGTCTAAAAAACGGAGATGTTGAAATAGTATTTAATACTGAAACTGTTAAAAACCCAGACAAGTTAATATCAGAGTTCATAAAAAAGGTTAAGTAATGTCTATATCCTTTTGGCAAAACGCAAAAGCTGTACTTATTGGTACAGCAGACTTTGCTTATGATGAAAGTTTACCTTCTATTCCAAATGTAGAAAATAATATTAATGACTTGGAAAATGTTCTAACAGATTCTAAAATAATTGGTATACCAAAAGAGAATATTACTAAGATTTTTAATGGAAATTCCACTTCCATAAAGTTGGCACTTCAAAAAATTGTTAAAGAACAGCCAACCACATTACTGATTTATTATTCTGGTCATGGAGTCAGGGAAAATGGTTCACTTTATTTAACAGGTAATGATACAATCAGGCAATCAGTTCTTGCAACAGGGATAAAAATAACTGACATTCATGACATTATTAAATTAGGTAATAATATTGACCGAAAAGTAGTTATTTTTGATTGTTGTTACAGTGGTATGGCTATTGGCGGTGAATTAGGTGATGAAGCATCGAAATTAGATGCAGATATTGATATTCATGGCACATATACTTTAGCTTCCTCACCAGGACATAGAGTTTCTAAATTTAATGAAGAACAAAGAAATACTGAGTTTACTGGTGCATTTATCAATATACTAAAGCATGGATTGGATAATAACACTGATATTATTACATTAGATAATATTTACTCTGAAATTAGATCTGACTTTGTAAAAAGGAATAATCAGGGCGAAAACATTTATGAGCCAATGAAAAGTAATAAATTAAATGTTTCAGATTTTCCTTTTGCAAATAATTCTCAGTTTTTAAATAATAAATTAACTTTTGAACAAACTGTACCAGCAAAAGCTGAAAATGAGAAAGCAAAAGAAAAAAATATAAAACAGGAAAATTTGAATTATCCTCAGAAAAAAAAATCTGACAAATTACCTGAAACACCAAGTTTTAAAACCTTTGTATTTGAATTTGTTTCTAATAACTTGATTTTTGTCTTGCTTTCAAACGTACTTCCTATAATACTTGCTACAGATAAGAAATATGGAGCACCTGACATTATTGGGTCTTACATTGTTTCAGTTGTTTTTGTTTCTGGTTTTTCTATATGGTATTTCACCGAAAGGTTTAAAGGTAATAATTGGAAAAGTTATATTCTGAAAAAAATAAAAAATTCTTTTATGTTTTTTATTCTTAGTAGCATAATTATTTTTATCTTACCCGATGGGAAAACAACTCAAAGTAATGTAAAAGAAACTAATAAACAAGTTGAAATGCCTCAAAAACAATCTGAAAAACCTAAAAGCAAAATAGAGGTAACTAAAAATACAGTTAAAGTAAGTACAAAACAACCAAAAATTGTCTATTGCCTTTCTGATCTTACAACTCCTGGAAAAGAAACCTCAGAAGTTTATACTGTAAACCAAGACGGAACAGAAAATAAGCTATTAAAAAGTTATCCTGGATCTTACTTGATTGAAGATGTTTCAAAAGATGGGGAAAAAATACTTTTCATATCTGAAAACAATAGTACACCAAATTTTACATCAGAGATCTATGTAATGGATGTGAAAAGTAGAAATTTAACCCCTATAACATCTGATGGTCGAGAAAAAGTAAACGCAAAATGGTCCTCTGATGAGAAAAAAATTACCTTTCTTAAAGGTACTGGTATGGGCTATAAACCATTTATAATAAATATTGATGGAAGTAATTTACAACCACTCTCAAAGGAAAAAGTCAAGAGTATTTCCCACTCACCAGACGGGAAAAAAATGCTGGTAAATTCTGACGCAAAGTATAATATATATGGTCTATTCATAAAAAATACTGATAATAACGTAAGAGTAAAAATAAAGACCAAACTTGACTCTCCTAACTCTCCTATAAAGAATAGGTTGACTCAAGCTTGGTTACCTCAGTAAATTTGGGCTCGAATGGTAGTTTAATAATTCGTACTAATTAATTAGCAATGCTTTGTTAGTATCATATTTTTATAGATTAAGGGTATATTAAAATTCAATAGCATAGATTGGTCACAGATGAACAGTCTTATCAAGGTATATTGAGTATGATTTTTATTTATTTAAATTCATATTAGTAGGAAAGTAGTATGTCATATTGTAATGCCATTAATAATATGCCCGAAGCAAGACAAGTAATACATAAAGTTTATCATGATTATAACTACGGTTTTCCCATTCACGATGATAATGAGCTCTTTTGCCGCCTGATACTTGAGATAAATCAGGCTGGTTTGAATTGGGAGACTATCTTAAAAAAGCAGGAGAATTTTAGAAAAGCCTATAGTAATTTTAATATACAAAAAGTAGCTGAGTATACTGATGAGGACAGGGCAAGACTTATGGAAGATACAGGAATTATCAGAAATCGTCTGAAAATTAATGCTGCCATTGAAAATGCTAAAACGATTATGTTGTTACAGAAAGAGCATGGCTCATTTGAAAAGTGGCTTGAATTGAATCACCCAAAGACAAAGGAAGAATGGGTGAAGCTTTTTAAAAAGACGTTTAAATTTACTGGAGGAGAAATTGTGAATGAATTTTTAACAAGTATTGGTTACTTACCTGGTGCTCATTCAGAGGATTGCCCTTTTTATGAAATAGCTCTCAAAGAAAAGCCTATGTGGGCAAGTGGCAAGGTTAGAATAATTTAAATAAAGTACCAGATACGTCATGTACCCGGTACTTTATTTCAAAAGAAATAGAATTATTTACTTTTACTAAAGATTTTATTATCAATACTATATTTTCCAGGACCAGCAATAAAGATTGTTACAGCAATGGCTAACAAGGATAACGGGTACTCAAAACCATTTGGTGCAAAGAAACCAGCTCCAAGATGTACTTTAAATATTGCCACAATCATTGTAATTGCTAAACCAAGTGCTGCTGGTCTGGTTAATAAACCTGATAATACAGCCAAACCACCAAAGAATTCTGTAAATGATGCCAGGTAAGCCAAGAATTTAGGAACTCCTAAAGTAGCCATAAATCCAGCTGTTCCTTCCAAACCGTATCCTCCAAACCAACCGAATACTTTCTGACCACCGTGAGCGATAAAAATTATTCCCAATGCTATTCTCAGCAAAAATAATGCACTTGAAATACTAAGTAAGGGTTTTACCAGAACTGATTCTGAACTTTTCTCATTTACTAAGCTTTCTGTCTTTTTTTCAGCTAACATATTTATTTCTCCTTTTAAATTTTCATTATTACCTTTTCTATAATCAATATTATTTCTTTCCAAAATAATGATCAACATATAAAATATAGATATATCATCTACGAAATGGAAATAATAGAAAGGCAGATTATGGATACCTTATTCAGTATGAGGGTTTTTAAACAAGTAATAGACTTGAACAGTTTTGTTGCAGCATCAGAAAAGATGGATATTTCCACTTCAGTTACTAGTAAACATATTAAACATCTGGAAGAATATCTGAATGTAAAACTGATTAACCGTACTAGCAGGAAATTAAGCTTAACTCCAGAAGGAAAAATATTTTATGATAGCTGTCAAGAAATTTTAAGTGATTTTGACCAGGTGGAAGCTTCTTTAAAATGTAAAGCTACTGTTCCTCAAGGACTATTAAAAGTAGCAGCACCAGGATGGTTTATCAATTCTGGCTTTACAAATGCGATATCGACTTATCTGAAAAAATACCCTGATGTCTTACTGGAGGTATCACTTAATGATCGGATTATTGATTTGGTGGAAGAAGGTATTGATATTGCCTTAAGAATAACAAATGAACCTCATTCAACCCTGATCGCCAGAAGAATCTGTGAAATAAAATTTACTCTGGTTGGTAGTAAGGAATACCTGAAAATTAACGGTAGGCCTAAATCACTCTCTGATCTGGAAAAGCATAAGTTTATAACCACAAATCATATAAGTTTAAGAAATAAGCTAGCATTTAAAAGAAACAATGAAATTGAACAAATAGAGGTTAAACCTACCCTTACCTGTAATAATACAGCTTTTGTAGCCCAAGCTGTAACTTCTGGAATCGGACTATCATTACTGCCTGAAATGTTAGTAAATGAAAATATTGCAACATCAGAGTTGGAGGTATTATTACCGGAATTTTCTATTCCAAATCCTTATTACCTTTATACAGTATATTCAACCAGACGTTTTTTATCCCCCAAAGTCAGAACCTTTATCGATTTTATGGTTGAATGGTATAAAATCAAATAGACTAAATATTATTAATACTAATAATATTTAGTCTATTTTACAAGACCTATATGTACTACTGCAATTTTCCAGAAACCCTTATCTTTAGCCCATACTCTTGTATAACGGACCTTACCATCAATCCTCTCTTCTGAGGATTTTCCCTTTATATCCATTAAAACATTAACCACAGCAGTATCTCCAAGTATTTTAATTTTTTGCTCCAGGGGAGTGATACTTTCAAATTTCAAGGTTCCTGATTTATGAATATCAAGATCTTGTTGTTTTGTATATAATAAACCATCAATAAAGGTACAGATTAAATCATCGGAGATTAATTGATCAAGTTCATTAGTATTATTAGTGAGTTGAGCTTTTCTAAACCTTTCTTCCATCTGGATTATTTCATTTTCAATATCTTTCATATTACCTCAGTTATTATTCAATAAATTTTAATTCAATAGTTGCTTAAAACATAGAAATATATAGAAATCTAAGCTTTAAGTTTGAAAGGGTTGAGCCTTATATATGTATTATTCTTCAAGTCGGTCTTCTTTGACAATATAAAACAGTTCTACATAGCCTCTCTCATGAAATAATGGATGATTGAAGAAATGAAACAATTCCTTATCAAATCAGCACCTGCCAGAATTGTTAATGTTGCCAGTTATTATGCTGGTAGTTATTATTACTCGTTCCTAAGTGTCTCAATGGTACTTTTTACCCAGTCCTTTAAATCATCAGATTGACAAAAAGGCGCTCCGTTCTTTTCAGCTTCCGCTATTACATCTATAGGGTCAGCACCGGCTCTCAGTCCGGAATACATATAAGCAACCGCAGATGAACGTGGTCCCATACGGCATGTAACCAGGGTAGGGCGGGGAAGTTTGTCCAATGCAGCTATATGTTGCCTTGCCAGCTCCAGATTAAGTTCCCTGGGTGGGTCTGATATTACATTTATTGAGTGAGATACAGCCTGTTGGACCTGAGAATAAGATAATCCGCCTTCCATTGCAGCAAATTCTTCACCAGTTAGACATAGCCAGGAGGCTGCCTGATTATCTTTAGCAAAGTTGGCAGGATCAGTTATCTTGCCATTATTATGGATGAGGTTGTCGGGAAATCCGAATTTTTTGGAATTTTCCATTTTTCTCCCTAAAGTATTGGTAGATGAATTTATACAATTTCTATTTTAACATTGATAGAAAATAAAAAGTCTTTTAAGAAAAAAGTTAAATTTGATGTTCTTAAAATTTTTGATTTAAATACATGCCTGATTTAAATTTACTTCCTTGATTGAAAAACTGATTATTGATATATTTTGATATATGTCTATTTTTAATATTTATAGGGAAAAATTATGGAAAATATACTTTATACTTTTCCTCCAGCTGATGGACTTCTTAGCTACAGTCCATTCTGTTCTAAGGTGGAAATGTTTCTTAGGATGAATAATCTTCCTTATAAAACAATAAATAGTAATCCTATGAAATCAAAAAAGGGAAAATTACCGACATTACGGGATTCTGATGGTGTAATGATTGATGATTCCAGATTTATCCTAAAACATCTGATTAAAAAGCATAATTTAAGGATAGATGATGAATTTGATTCTAATTCTAAAGCGAAAGGTCATCTGATGCAGAAAGTCTGCGAGGAAAGCCTGTATTTCTCGGTAATATATTTTAAATTTATTGATGAAAATGGCTGGGCTGGAGTAAAGAAAAATTTTAGTAAATCGCTTCCTCCTGTCATAAAAGGACTGATTATGCCATTGATCAGAAAAAATATCCGTAAAACTCTTTATTTGCAAGGAACAGGCAGACAATCACCAGAGGAAATAAAACAGCTTGCCTTTGATGACCTTGACGCATTGGCAGCAATGATTGGTGAAGGTCCTTTTGCTCTGGGAGATAAAATTTCTTCCTATGATGCCAGTATTGGTGCTTTTATAGAAGCCATTATTATTCCAAAAACTGATAATCCAATAGCTGTATATGCAAAAACAAAAAACGAGCTTGTAGCGTATAACAACAGGATTCAGAGTATAATTCAGAGCAAAGCTCAGACAGTCCAGATAAAATAATATGAAAAAGAAAACAATCAACAAACTATTATTAACAACTCTATTCTTCTTTATTTTATCCCTGAAATCGTGGGCAGTCCCGGTTGGTACGACTTCTGATACAAGACCAGCAGCTCCACAACAAAGAAAACAATGGAATATTCAGGGTTTCAATTTACAACTTGGAGGAACTTTATTAGGTGGTAATGTTGATTTCATGAGTCTTAACAGCTCCATTTCCTACAATTATAATATTGGTAAAAACCAGTTTTTTATTGATGCAGGAAATATTTTTTCCAAAGCAGGAAACAATATAATTGCTAATCGTATTAATGCTTCTGGCTTATATGCCTACAACCTGCTTGATAATTTTAACCTTTATGCTTATACAACCCACACCTATGATTCTTCAATTAAACTTGATTACAGATTAGGAAATGGTCTGGGTGTTTGCTTACATAAAATAGCAGCACCAACTTTTAAATTATTTCTGATTAGTTTAGGGGGAGTAACAGAAAATGAATGGTTTCAGAAAAATTCTACAGCTTTTTCAGTTAGAGGAGTATTAAGACTTAACGCAATTTTACCGGTTACTGATTATGTAGATTTGGGCATTGATTCATTTTATACTCCTGCTATCGATAATTTTTCTGATTATCGGTTATATGGAGAAGCTTTTGCTCTTTTTAAAATTACCCCTGACACACTTTCCTTTAAGCTATCATTTGCTGATGAATATGACTCAAAACCGCAACTTGATGTAAAAAATAATGATTATGGTATATTTGGAACCTTTTCATTGGATATAGGAAAATAACTCCCCACAGAGTGGGGCCCCTGTGAGTATTGACTCCAAAGTAGAACTTTGGAAACAAAACAAAGTTTTGTTAAACCTCGAAGCTCTGCTTCGAGGTATTCTCATTACTGATAAATAAAAATGAGACAATATAGCAAGTTTAATTCGGTCCTCCGAACCATGCTCCAGTACCCTGGAGAAATTTCTATAATCAGAAACAGGAACCTCAGTATTCTGGGAGTTACTTGCTGCCTCAGTTTTTAATATGTCTTTAGCTTTTTATCCACAAAAGCTTTAATATTTTCCTTTACCAATTCAGGCCTTATTAAGGACTTATCATTTATATAGTGGTATAGGCGGTCTGTATTTATTTCTGTTTTTTCTAAAAAGGCATTATACGAAATAATAAGATATTTTTTCCCCACAAGATATTTATTTAACTGATTAATATAATGCTGATAAATTTTGTCCAGGTGTTTAAATATTTTAATTTCATAAAGCTGATGATTCAAATCAGGGTTAGCCTGTTTTTCCTGATTCCAGACTTGATTTTTTTCATCCTGTAAAACATTGGATAAAGACCTTAAGACCTCATTTTTATTTCGATTAATCAGAATATAAATAATTTCTATGCCCATTTCTGTTAAGACATGTTCATAAATAGGTAATAGTAGACAGATACGGGGATCTTTTATTGAAAAAATATTAATTTCTTTAAAATGAAAATGAATGATTTCAGCTAATTTTTTTTTAAATATCTCAATATTCTTATTATCCAGCCAGTTTTCCGGTAGATTTTGCGGGGTTATCCAACTTGCGTCAAATGCTTGCAGGAGTTCTTCATTGAAGTTTGTTATTTCAGTAATTTCAAAAAAACCTTTAGCATTAAATTGTTTTGTTTTGGGATTAAAAAAAACTGGATCAAGCATATATTCATCCTTACCAGTAAAAACACCGATAGTTTTCAAAACGCCATTTAGCATGGAAGTACCACTACGATGCATTCCTAATACTAAAATACATTTTCTCATTTAAAATTTTTTTCTTAATATGCTTAAAATCATTATACTCTTGTTTATAATTACAGGTTATCATTTATGTATAGTGTTAAATAGTTCTGTCGGGGACATAGAGAAAAATATTTTTCGATTTAACAATAGTAAGTATTATTTTTTTATTAAAAAAAAGCAGATTTTCTGCATTTAAAGTTATGACAAAATTTGAAAAAAAAATCACTGATGACCTGGACAAACTTTTAGCTATAATTCCCTTACAGGTAGTTGAAGAATTAAATAAAATCCATAAAAATGATGAATTATTAGAAATCGTTTTGGATTTGGGGCGTGAGCCAGAGGTCCGTTTTACAGAACGATTTGAATACCTGGCTCTACCTACCGTTACACTTGACGATATAAATTATGTTGTTAACAGAATAGGGGATTTTGGTAAAGATCGCCGTGCTGGTATTGAACGAACCCTACACAGAATATCTGGAATAAAAAATCGGAGAGGAAGTATCATCGGTCTTACCTGTAGAGTTGGTAGAGCTGTCCAGGGCACGGTTGATATTATCAGAGATCTTGTTGAATCTGGCAGAAGTATTCTAATGATGGGTATACCCGGAATTGGAAAAACGACAAAATTACGTGAAATTGCCAGAATATTAAGCTCAGAAATGGGAAAAAGAGTAATTGTAATTGATACCTCCAATGAAATTGCCGGAGATGGGGATATTCCTCATCCGGCTATTGGCAGAGCCAGGCGTATGCAGGTTGATGCTCCTGAAAATCAACATGCAGTTATGATTGAGGCAGTAGAAAACCATATGCCTGAAGTAATAATCATTGATGAAATTAGTACAGAAGCAGAGGCCATTGCAGCCAGAACAATTGCTGAAAGAGGAGTACAACTTATTGGTACGGCACACGGAAGCAGTATTGAA
>CAYRDV010000096.1:0-17088 GCA_964422885.1 uncultured Candidatus Sericytochromatia bacterium | reverse complement strand
CTATTATTAATGCAATGTTTGCCAAATGGGTTAATTCTTACAGAGATTTGCCATTACTGATAAATCAATGGGCAAATGTAGTTAGATGGGAACTAAGACCAAGGTTATTTTTGAGGACTACTGAATTTCTCTGGCAGGAAGGTCATACCGCTCATGCTACTGAAAAAGAAGCAGAAGAAGAAGCCCAAAGGATGTTGAATGTTTATATTGATTTTGCTAATACTTATGCTGCTATAGCTCCTATTCCCGGCCAAAAATCTGAGTCAGAAAGATTTGCTGGTGCAGTAAGGACTTATACAATAGAAGCAATGATGAGAGATAAAAAGGCATTACAATCTGCAACCAGTCATTTTCTGGGACAAAATTTTGCAAAAGTATTTGGCATCCAGTTTCAGGGTTCTGATAACAAACTTGAGTTTGCCTGGCAAACATCATGGGGATTGTCCACCAGAATGGTGGGAGCGATTATTATGTCACATGGTGATGATAAAGGCCTTATTTTACCACCAATGCTTGCTCCTTATCAGGTAGTTATTATCCCTGTTATGAGAAAACCAGAACAAAAAGAAGTTGTCATGGAAGTTACCAATAAAATCAAAAAAGAATTACTTGCTGCAGGAGTAAGAGTAAAGGTTGATGAGCGGGAAAATATAAGTCCTGGCTTTAAGTATAACGAATGGGAAATGAAAGGTGTGCCAATCAGGCTGGAAATAGGCCCAAGAGATATTGAAAATGACCAGGTGGTACTTGCCAGAAGAGATAATTTTGAGAAGCTACCTGTTCCAATAAATGGTTTAAAAGAAAGAATTACCGGATTACTTACCGAAATACAGTCCAGTCTCTATAACAGGGCAAAAAGCTTTAGAGAAGAAAACACTAAAGCTATAACCAGTTATGATGAATTAAAAGAATTTTTCTCTGAAGAAAAAGCCTCAGGATTTGCCCTATGCCCTTGGGATGGTAATGGTGAAGATGAAGCAAAATTAAAAGAAGAACTGAAAATTACTAACCGCTGTTTTCCATTTGAGCAGGATGGTGAAGAAGCTGATTGTATAGTGACTGGCAGAAAGACAAAAAGAAAAGCAATTTTCGCCAAAGCTTATTAAATATTGAGAATCATCATTGATACAAGGTGGATTAGAAGCCTAAAAATAGATGGAATTGCTAATTTTACACTCAATATTACCAGAGAACTTCTAAAATCTGAACATCAGTTTATTCTTATTACTAATTCCAATGAAATTACTGATTTTTTAAAATTAAGTCTGGGGAACGTAAAGCCTGTTTTTTATTATACTAATTGCTCTGTAAACTCTTTTAAAAATGTTTATTTAATTCCAAAAATTATTAGCAAACTTAAACCGGATATCTATTTTTCTCCCTGTTATCCATTCTTTTCACCACTAATAAAAGGTTGTAGGCATGTTGGAGTAATACATGATTTAATACCCCTTATTTTTCCTGAAATGTTTAAAAATGCCAGTAAAAAATTCCGACTATTTTATTGTAATAAACTGGTACAAAAGCTAATTATTAAAAAACTTGACACAGTAATAACGGTTTCGAAAAGTACTAAAAATGATTTGATAAATTTATTAGGAATTAATCTGGGAAAAATAAATATAATCACAGAAGGGTGCAGGTTGGAAGATATTGCAGAAAAAGAGGATTTGCCTGAGAAATTTAATATAAATAAAGAATTCTTCCTTTTTGTTGGCAGACATGAGCCTTATAAAAATATTTCCGGGCTAATTAAAATCTATAACCAACTACCAGAAAATATTAAAAATACTTATCTGCTGGTTATTATTGGAAAATTTGATCAAAATACCCAAATTTTGTTTTCATTGGTAAAAAAGCTAAATGAAGAAAAAAGAGTTATTTTCATTGATTCGGTAATGCCAGAGCAGTTACCTTTATTTTATAAAAAAGCAAAAATTCTGCTTCATTTATCATTATATGAAGGCTTTGGTTTAACTATTCTGGAAGCGATGAGATATGGTTTACCTGTAATAGGCTATAATGTTTCTTCAATTCCTGAAGTTGCCGGAGATGTGGGGATTTTAGCTGAACCTGGAAATGATACAGATATAATTGAAAATATTATAAAATTAATTGATAATAAAGAGTTATATCGGGATTTGAAATTTAAAGGTATTGAAAGAGCAAAATCTTTTACCTGGGAAAACTCGGCAAAACAGGTTTTGGAAATCCTAAAATTATAAAAAATGGAGCAGGTAAAAAACAATTTAATAAATTCTGGAATTATTTTTTTATTAGGAATTATTCTGATTTTCCCATTTTTAAACCCTGAATTCTTACCTGTAACAATTGGTATTTCCACCCTGATAATTAGTCTTTTTTTACTATTAAAACAGGGACTTGCTCTAAATCTGATGTTTCTATTTATTTTTGCAGGCACACTTTTTTCTGTTGATATTGGGTTTACTCTCAAAGCTTCGCAGGTACTGGCTATATTTGCATTCTTTAATATCGTTATTCAACATTTTAGTTGTAGGGACAGAACAGTGTTCTGTCCCTACAACTACAACTTTTTTGTAAGCACATTTTTCCCTTTTATTATTTTTTTTATTTCAATTCTACCTTCTTTAACAATGCCAACGCTTTTTTCAGATATTTATGAACCTGTTTCTGGTTTTAGATTTATTTTTAATTATTTATTTTTACAGTTAATTACTTTTTCCATTGCTTTTGAAGTTAGTAACAAGCAAAAATTAAAACAGGCAATTAAATATTGTTTTCTTTCATATCTCTTAGTTTTAAGCTTTGGTTTTTTTCAGCAGATTGGTTATTACTCAGGTTTTTATGACCCGTTTGATTACGTTGGAACACACTCATTATTTGTAAACTTTTATGCTTCTTTTTTAAGGATATCACCTGGCACATTTGCTAATGAATTTGGGGAAATATTACAAAGCTGTGCTATTTTTTTAACCGCTTTCATTTTCCTGATGAAAGATAAATTAGAAAAAAAAGTAAAACTTTTTCTTTGGAGTATTCTCGTTCTAACTATAGCTGCATTATTAATAAATTTTACTCGTATTGCATGGTTAGTATATTTTCTATATCTAATTGCTTTATTTTTTATTACAAAACCAGCATTAAAAATAAAAATTTTTATCATTTCTAGTATTTTATTTTTAGGAACAGTCCTTTATTTTATTAATCTTGAAACCGGTCTTTTAGAAATACTTCCTGTTCTTGATAGGTTTAGCGAGCTTTCTGACTTATCAGCAAATACTTCTGCTGGTCTTAGATGGCAGACCTGGGAAGAATCTTATAAATTGTTTCTGGAAAGTCCGTTTATTGGAAATGGCCTGGGAACAACCATTGAAACTCATAATGTACCATTGGAATTACTTTCTGAAACTGGAATAATTGGCTTTTGCGGATATTCTATTTTAATGTTTTCCTTATTTTTAAAATTTTATAAAATGTCCAGAGTTAATTCAGGTATTTTTCTTAAAACTGTTGCAATTAGTATTACCTTTACTTTTTTAGGATGTCTGATATTCGATCTGACAAATCATGGTCTCTATCATTTTATTCTCTGGTTAACGATTGGTCTTGGTTTGGCAACAGAAAGAATTATAAGAAGTGAGGGGGAAGTGAGACCACAAACTTAGTTTGTTAAGTGAGGCAGCAAGCAAGCTTGCCTGTGAGGGAGAAGTAAAAAGGTGAAAGGTGATAAAGTTAGGGTAATTCTAGAATTACCCATATACACTTACCCATTCGTTCTTTTTTTTCACTTCTTTACTTCCTCCTCACTAATCACGAAGTGATGGCCTCACTTAAGACAGCTTTAGCTGTCTGAACTCACTGAACGAAGTGGCCTCACTTCTTTAAATCCAGGAAAGGTTTACCTGTGCTAAAGTACTTTCTATTCTTAGATTTAAGACATTTTTTGCCATATCGATATTTTTGCTGACTCTGTAACCATCTCTAACAATAAAATCAGGTATATTTAGGTCTCCCAGGCGATCTGATACCTTTATTTTTACACCCAGATCGGTTGGTATTAAAAGGCTTAATCTACCTACTCTCATTGAGATTTCTGTATACATATCTTTTTTGATATTTCCGGTAAAATCAAGGGAAGCATTACATGCACCCAGGCTTACATCCATTTCAGAACAATTTGTGTTACCAAGACCGGAAATATTTAAATTAGAAGCTCCCGATTCAATTTTCAGGTAATCAAGTTCTTCAGTATTGGGTTGATTAAAGGTCATTTTTGTATCGCTTGCTCCTGAAGACAATCTTAAACGTTTAACTTTTAAACCGGTAAAATCAAGATCTGCTTTGCCTCCTCCAAATCTTACCTTTAAATAAAGTTTGACATTGGGGTTTAGTTCAACAGAACACTTTTTGGTGGTGGGATCAACAAATCTTTTTAGACTTAATAAATCAAATTTTGAAGGTTTTTTTAAATCATTTGTCACCTGGAGTTCTTTATTTGCAAAAAGGACTCTGTGGCTTAGCCCTTCACTTTCACCATATTCAACCCGGTAAAGCTTGCTTTCGGTTCCCTTATTTAATTTAAAATTGGTAACTCCCAGCTCTAAAGTAACATCCATCTGATCTTCATCTTCAAAATCCTTTTGTTCAATTTTAAATCTTTCTTCTTCAGGTTGTTCTTTATAAATTACAGGTTGTGCTTCTTCTTTTTTAGCTTCAAGAAGTTTTGCCCCTTCTTCAGGGGTTATAGTCTTATTAGCAACAAGCTCTAAAATTTTTAATTGTTCTTCGTCCATTTTTTTTACCTCACCCACAATATTTTGAGAAACAATGTATTTAAGTTTTCTGGTCTTACCATAAACCTTTTTATATCAAGGTTACACCTTTAAAATTAGCATCTGATACCTGTTATTAAATTGGTCAAAATTTTTATATACAGGTAAATTTCAAAATAGCATAAGAATTATATCATAGGGAAATTTTCATATCTGGGAAAAATTAATTCCCTAAATAGGGCTCCTGGAGAAACTTATCATAAAAAAAGAGTATTTTATGTTCCTTCTTCTTAATTTTTAACTGCTATAATGACATTTAATTTTTATCATTTTAAATTTTGTTGTTATGAGTAAGTTTTTAAATTTAGTTGATTTATTGGAATACAGAACAGAAAATAGCAGCTTAAAAAATGTATTCACAATTTTAAAACAGCAGAAAGAATTTACCCTAAATTATCAGCAGTTAAATCAATACATTAAGGCCATTGCAGCAAAACTTCAGTTAGAAAAATTACAAAACCAGCGGGCAATTCTGATATATAACAGTGAGGAGGAGTTTATTAAAGCCTTTTTTGGCTGCCTTTACTCTAAAGTTATTGCTGTTCCAACTTTTCCACCCTTTAACGAATATAGTATGAATAATTTGCTTGGTGTTTTAAAAAATGCCGAAACAAATATAATTCTTACTAATCAGGATATATATGATAAGTTAAGCAACCTGATTCCTGATGAATATAAAAGTTTTCTAAAAATCTATATTACTGATAAGTTTGAGCCAAGTATGTTTGAATATTGGCAACCTGAAATCATCAAACCGGATTCTCTGGCTTTTCTCCAGTATACATCAGGCTCTACCTCATCACCCAAAGGGGTCATGGTTTCTCATAATAACCTGATTCATAATCAGGAAATGATTAAAAAAAATTTTGGGAATCGTGAAAATGATCTTGTCTTTGGATGGTTACCTCTATACCATGATATGGGTCTTATCGGAATTTTAATGAATCCAATATATAATAATTATCCAGCGATATTAACATCACCATTTTCCTTTTTAAAGGATCCTTTGATTTGGTTACAATCAATAAGCAAATACAAAGTTACCTTAACAGGCGGGCCAAACTTTGGTTATGAGCTTTGTAACCGTAAAATAAGTAATCTGGATATGGAAAATATAGATCTTAGCTCTCTCCGACTTGTTTTTAGCGGAGCTGAGCCAATCAGAAATGATACTATGCAAAAATTTGTTGAAAAGTTTTCTCCTTATGGCTTATCAAAAACAAGTGTTTTGGCTGTTTATGGTATGGCTGAAGCTACTTTATTTATCTCAGGTAACAGAAGTGGTACTGACTATAATCTAAAAAAAGTTTCTTCCACTGCTTTACAAGAAAATTGTATTCAGGATGCTGTTGAAAATGAAGATAATATTGAAATAGTTTCCTGTGGTACACCTGTTGCTGATTGCGAAGTGATAATTGTTCAGCCGGAAAATAATCTTAAACTGGGAGAAAATGAAGTAGGTGAAATCTGGGTAAAAGGCTCCAATGTATCACAAGGTTACTGGAATAATCCTGAACTTAACCAAGAATTATTTCATGCTTATATTGGAAGCACAGATGATGGACCTTACCTGAGAACCGGAGATTTAGGCTTTATAAGCAATGGTGAATTGTATATTGCCGGTCGGTTCAAAGATTTAATTATTATTAATGGTAAAAATCATTATCCACAGGATATTGAACTAACTGTTGAAAAATCATCAAAATTTGTAAGACCAGGTTGTATATCTGCTTTTAGTGTGGAGTCAGATAACCGTGAGAGTTTGATTGTATTAGTAGAAGTATATGAAAATGTCCAAGATATTTCTTTTGCAGAAGAAGTAAAAACAATATCTGCTCAGGTTTCTGAAAAACATAACATTAAAATAGAGGAAATTCTCTTTTTAAAAGAAAAGAGTTTATTAAAAACCTCTAGCGGTAAAATCCAAAGAAGTAAATGCAAAAACTATTATCAGAAGGGTAAATTTGTTCCTTTATTTACTTCCAAAAATATTAATAGCTCACCAGAAGATGTTGTAACTGTTAACTCTGTTAATACTGAATCTAGCTTAAAAGAAACTGGTAAGACAGTGTTGAATAGTAATTTATTATCCTATTCTGCCCAATCCGGGTTTTATGGAAATATCAATTCAGGGGAATCAAGCACTGAAAAAACAAATAAACTAATTGGCTGGTTAAGAGAATATGCAGAGCAAAGAATAAATTCACGACTTATTGATGAAAGGAGAACAATTTCTCCTCATATAATCCTGGATATGGGTAATCATGGTCTGATGGGAATGCAGGTTCCCGAAAGTTATGGTGGTCTTGGGTTAAGCCATTATGATACAAGAATGATAATGGAGCAGTTAGGTGCGATAGATATCAGCCTTTCCCTGTTTATTGGCCTTAATAATATCCTTGGTATCAGGCCAATTTTAAATTTTGCTTCTCAGGAAATTAAAGAAAAATTTCTACCAATACTGGCAAAGGGACGGGAACTGGCTGCTTTTGCCTTAACTGAACCAGGGGCAGGTTCTAACCCAAATTCTATTTCTGCAAAGTCACAACAGATTTCTGAAAACAGGTGGAAATTGAACGGCACTAAAATTTGGAGTGGGGGAGCAACCTGGGCTGGATTTATTAACACTTTTGCCAAAGAATATGATCATAATGGAAACCCCAGAGGTATTACCGCTTATTTATTAAGACAGGGTACAAAAGGTCTTATTCAGGGAGGAGAAGCCTTAACAACCGGGATGAGAGGTTCTATCCAGAATACAATTTATTTTAAAGATCTAATCATTGATCAAACAAATATTTTGGGTGAACCGGGTAAAGGGATGCATGTTGCTAATGCTACCCTGCTTTACGGACGATTGACGATAGCTTCAGCCTGTATTGGAGCAATGAAAAGGTGTTTACAGTTGATTGAACGATATGCTTCACGCAGGAGCATTGCTTCAGGTATCCTTTTGGATAATCCGGTTACAATGATGAAAATCAGTGAAATTACCTTTTATATTGATTGTTCTGAAGTATTGGTAAATAAAATAGTAGGATTGCTGGATCAGGAAAATGATGTAAATGAGGATTTATATACTATTGCCAAAATACTTGTTCCAGAATGGCTCTGGCAAACTTCTGATAATCTGATTCAGATATTAGGAGGAAGAGGCTATATTGAAACCAATATAGCTCCTCAGATTATGAGAGATGCAAGGGTATTGAGAGTTTTTGAAGGGCCAACTGAAACATTAAAAGTATTCCTGGGCTCTAAAATGCTCAATAATGAAGCAAACCTTTATAAGCTTTTTGTAAACCAGCTAAATGATTCTGACGGATATAACAGGATAAAGAGTTCATTGGAACAAATTAACAAAAATAATTTTAATCTCTTTGCCAATGATTCTGCAAATTCATTATTTTTAAAATATCTGATCAGTGATTTAATTTGTTTTGCGGTTATTGAATCGCTGTTACAAACTGAAGCAAATAATGATGCTAACACTTTTGGCTGGATAAAGCTTAAGTATCAGGAAACATTTAATAAAATAAACCAAAACAGTAACTTTAACGGAATATTTATCACTTCAAAAGACTCAATCTCATCAATAATTAACTCATATCAGAATAATATTGGTAATATTGAACAAAAGATGGCCGGAGAAGAACGGGAATTAGATCCTTATCTGCAAAAAGAACCAAAGTTAGCTGATAAAAATGATGGTGATATACCACCTGGTAGTGATTTAGGCCAAGATGAAGTAATTGCCAAATCAGCAGAAGAACAGATTACAGAAAATCATGATAGTAATTTTTTAGAGATCGCTGATTTTATTAAAAATTATATGGTTCATAATTTAGGCATCCCTGCTGAGAAAATCAGCCTGAGTAAACCATTTCCTGAATATGGGCTTGATTCGGTTAATGCTTTGGAAATTATCGGAGCTATTGAAAAAAAATTCAGTATTACCCTTTATGAAACTGTAATATGGGATTATACAACTATTGAGGATTTAGCAAAATTTATAGCCAAAAAAATTTCCGATGAAGGTTCTACAAATAAGGTAAAAAAGAATACTTTTATAAAACAAAATGAGCCTGGGAATACAATACCAAAACAAGAAAAAACCACCGCAAATTTAGATCCTGCCACAGGAGTAGTTCATGAGTTACTTAAAAAATCACCTACTGGTAATCTCAATTTTGATAAAACAGTACCTGAAGAAAATAAAAATACAGGTAAACCAACAAATGGTAAAGCATTTATTTTATTTGAGGCATTACAATGGGTGATATATACAGCTATTTATTCAGGCGGATTTTATGTTACGTACAAAGCATTTGAAGTTATAAGTGCCAATTTATCGGGCTTTTTAACTTTTATTGCTTTAGTTCCCTTAATCTATCTGTTTTTATTAACTATAATAATGGAAGTCTGGTTATTAAGGATAATTTTACCGGCAAAATTAGAGCCAGGGTATCATGATGCACCAAAGAGTAAGGCTTTTGCTGCCTGGACAATAAATTTTGTTTTTAACAGGGCCTTGTATATTTTTGATCCGGTTAAAAACCTGATTCTTTATTCTTTATTTTTAAGATACTTATCAGTAAGAGCTTTAGGCGGAAAAATCAGCCTGTTTTCTTCCTTGTCAGCAAATGTTAATATTACCGACTTTCCGATGCTCTCAATAGGCCAGGGTTCTGTTATAGGAGCTTCCTGCATGATTAGCGGGCATTTTATCAATGCTGGTAAAATCGCACTGGGAAAAGTGGAAATCGGCAAAAATGTAAATATTGGGGCAGGAACCCATATCGCTCCATTTGTAAAAATTGGTGATAATACGGAAATAGGTGCTGAATGCAGAATAGCTCCATTGGTGCAGATTGGTAAAAACTGTATTATAAAGCCAATGTCAGTCTTACCACAGGGTACAAGGCTGTCAGATGGAGAAGTTTTTCCCCGAAATAATTAAATTTAATTTTAACTGCCAAGATAATCCTTATTATTTTGAAAATACTTATGTAGTTCATTTTTCATTAACTGGTGCTGGTAATCTTTTAATTCATTATCTTTTTCAATCACAATCCGGGCTGCATTTCGTGCTTCTTCAAGAATTACCGTATCATTAATCAGATCTGCAAGCAACAGGTCTGGCAGACCACTCTGTCTAGTGCCTAAAAATTCTCCTGGGCCACGGATTTTTAAGTCCTGCTCAGATATGATAAACCCATCATTTGTTTCAGTCATAATTTCCAGCCTTTGAGCACTTATTTCCCCTGGTTTTTCACTCATCAAAATACAGAAGCTTTTTTCTGCTCCCCGGCCAACCCTTCCTCTAAGCTGATGAAGTTGAGATAAGCCAAATCTTTCAGCATTTTCTATTACCATTACAGTTGCATTGGATACATCAACCCCAACTTCTATAACAGTAGTAGATACAAGGATATGAATTTCCCCATTAATAAATTTTTTCATTATTTCATCTTTTTCAGAGCTTTTCATTTGTCCGTGCAGCAATCCTACTTTAAATTCAGGAAAAACATTTTCCTGTAATTTTTCTGCTTCTACAGTAGCTGCTTTTGCCGTTAATTTTTCTGATTCCTCAATTAAAGGAAAGACAATATAGGCCTGTCTTCCTTTCTCAACCTCTGAACGGACAAGTTCCCATGCTTTACCTCTTACTCTGCCTTTGATCAGAATTGTTTCAACCGGTTTTCTTCCGGGAGGTAATTCATCAATAATTGAAACATCCAGATCTCCATGGATGGAAAGTGCCAGTGTTCTTGGGATAGGAGTGGCGGTCATCGTTAAAATTTCCGGGTTCTGACCTTTTTTTCTTAGTGTGGATCTTTGAACTACCCCAAAACGGTGCTGTTCATCAATGACTACAAGCCCAAGATTTTTAAATTTTACTTCTTCCTGGATTAAAGCATGAGTCCCTACAGCAATATGAGTTTTTCCAGTTTCAATACTTTCAAGCTCAACCTTTCTTATTTTCTTTGACTGGCTGCCAACCAAAAAAGAAACTTTTAATCCAAGTGGTTCCATCCAGGATTGAAACTTGCGGAAATGCTGTTCAGCCAGAATTTCCGTTGGAGCCATAATGGCTCCCTGATAACCGTTTTGTACTGCGACAAGTATACTTAATAAAGCTACTACTGTTTTACCCGAACCCACATCTCCCTGTACTAACCGGCTCATTGGTTTGGTTGATGACAGATCCATACTTATTTCTTTAAAAACTCTTTCCTGAGCTTTTGTTAGTTTAAACGGCAAATCTTCCAGAAATTTTGTAACATAAATGCCATCATTATTAAAACTAATCCCATCAATATATAGCTGCTCCTGTTTTCTTTTATAGGCAAACCCTAACTGCATATAAAATAATTCATCAAAAACAAGTCTTTTTCTTGCTTTTTGCAAAATGTCCGTATCATCTGGAAAGTGAAACTCTTTTAGCGAAGTTGCCAGATCTAAAAGCTCAAACTTTTCTTTCAGCCATTTGGGAAGGGGATCCTCAATCTCATTACTGTAGAGTTCTAAGGCAACTTTCATTGTTTTCCTCAGCCATTTAAGGTTCAGGCCCTCTACTAGAGGATATACCGGTACAATACGATTTGTACTGACTGTATCAGCCTCTTCAATATCAACTTCACCTAATATTTCAGCTTCAGGAGTATCCAAAGCAAATTTTCTGGTATATTTATCAATTTTTACTTTTCCGCTTAATAATATTTGGGTGCCAACCGGAAATCTTTTTTTATACTGTTCCTGCATAAATTTATTGGCACCACCATAAAACCAACTTGCTTTTATTTTTCCGGTTCCATCAGTAACTGTGACTGAAAGAATAGATATATTTCTGTTATTGGGAGGGGTAAAGCAAGTTACCTCTTTAATTACACCCCAGATCGTTACAAGCTCGCCAATTTTACAGTTTTTAATTTTTGTCCGGTTGGCATAATTAAGATGCTTTCTTGGATAATAGTGAAACAGATCCCGGATTGTGATAATACCGGCTGTAGCTAGGTTTTCAGCTAACTTTGGCCCAATTCCTTTTATATACTGAACAGATTTAGTTTCCCAGGTTTCCTGATTTTTATCTATTTTATAACTTTTGGTAATTTCCTTAACGACAGTTTTTTGCTCTTCTTTAACCTGATTTACTTTTTTCGGTAAATTTTTTAGCTTATCAGTAAAATAATAAATTTCTTCAATAATTTTTTTCCGGTCAGCCTTGCATAACTCATTATATGAATAAATAGAGTTATTTATTTTTTTGAGAATAATTTTTTGCTCTTCTAGATTTAAAACTTTAATTAATTGTCCTGTTTCATTTTTAATAAAATCAGAAAAATTAAAATTTAATCCTTTTACATTGGAAAAATCATGTTTTCTTTCAAATGCAATTGCTTTAAATATCTTTTCTAAATATGATTCCAAACTTATATCCAATCTAAAAATAATTTTCTACGAATTCATTTTAATTTATTTTTGGCTATAGTTAAATAGAAAATTTTCAAACAAAAGCTGCCACCTTATTTGTATCTTTGTGTAAAATATGAACACTTAAATATTGCGAAATGTTAAGTAATCCGTCTAAAATGTGATCTAGAGTTGCTTTTAACCTAAAAATATCTAAAAGTCAGTTAGACACAGGTTAGTGTTAAAATTAAATATGGAATGCATTATATTTTCTCAAAGAATAGAATGATTACAATATTAGCTAATCTTTATAATTTTATAAATAAGAAAAAAACCAGGTCATTAGCTTACTATTGTATTGGAGAAATTCTTTATAAATTAAAAAACTTTCAAAATGCATCGGTATTTTACCAAAAATATTGTGAAATAAATCCTGAAAATGATTATATTTTAATGAAGCTGGGTAACTCCTATCATCGGCTTGAACACTACGAACCTGCCATTGACTGTTATGAGAAAGCCAGAAAAATAAATAAGTATAACTTTGAAGTTGTAAGTAATCTGGGATTAACTTATTATTTTACCAAAAAGTATGTTGAAAGTATAAATATCTTTAAAATATCACTTGAACTAAAACCGAGTAATTTTGAGGCTTGGCTTATGATCGCAGTATCGTCTGAAAAGATAGGCAGTAATAAAGAAGCGATAAACTATTATAAAAAATACTTATCACTTTTTCCTTATGATTCAGATTGCCTTTATGCTTTGGGAAAACTGTATGAACGCCTTGGTAAAGCTTCTAAAGCTCTAAACCTTTACAAAACTTTTTCAGAGTTAAAACCTGATTTTGCGGAAATATGGAAATTGATTGCCAATATTGAAATGAAAAAGAAAGATTATGAAAATTCAATTTTTAGCTTTAATTGTTATTTAAGTCTAAACATTGATGATTTTGAAGCATGGGATAATCTTGGTAATTGTTATATTGAAATGAAAGATTATGATAATGCAATCAAAAGTTTCAAAAAGGCCTTAGAGATTGATGAATACCAAGCTGAAATCTGGGAAAAATTAGCTACTCTTCATACCATTATTGAGAATCATGAGAAATCAATCAGGTTTCAAAGGATTGCTCAGGACCTGAAAAAAGCTGTCACCTTTACCTAATTACTAATTGTTTGAGCATTTCCCAATTTGGTCAATTCCTGGCTTCCTCTCCTTTGAAGGAGAGGACTGAGGAGAGGTTAGAAAAAAATAAAAATATTTTACTTTAAGCGAACGTTTAATCTAATTTTTAAAATATTCTCTTTCCACAAATTACTTAATAAATTACAATTTAAAAGACTTGTAATTTAATTTTATAAACCAATGGAAAAATATAAAACAGCCGTAATCATAAACCCTAATGCAGCCAATGGAGCAACAGGCAAAAAAATTGATTTTTTCAAGAACCTGCTCCAAAAAACCGGATCTTTTGAATTAAAATTTACTAAAGCCAAAGGCCATGCAACCGAATTATCAAGAGAATCCTTAAAAGAGGGTTTTAACCGGGTTATAGCAATAGGCGGAGATGGTACGTTTAATGAAGTAGTAAACGGTTTTTATGAAAATGAGCAGCCTGTTAATCATGATGCTGTATTGGGACTAATTTCGGGGGGAACAGGGGCTGATTTTATCAAAACAGTTGAGTTCCCCAAAGATGAAACCAAAGCTATAGATAGGATTATAGAGGATAATATAAAATTAATTGATCTTGGTAAAGTAACCTATGATATGCCTGATAAGTCCAGAAAAACCAGGTATTTTTTAAATATTGCTGATGCTGGTGTAGGTGGAGAAGTTGTTGAAAGAGTAAATAATACTACAAAGCTTTTTGGTGGTTTTGCCTCTTTCCTGATTGGCACTATTTCAACTGTAATGGAATATAAAAACCAGAGAACTCAAATTATTTTTGATGATGATTTTAAAATTGATAAAATAACAAACAATATAGTAGTAGGTAATGGCAAATTTTTTGGTGGTGGTATGAAAATTTTACCTGATGCTAGACTTGATGATGGTTTATTTGATGTAATTATTATTGGTGATATCAACAAAGTGGAGTTTTTTAAAAATATTCCTAAAATTTATAATGGAACTCATATTCATGATCCAAAAATACAATGCAGAAAAGCAAAAAAGGTTTATATTACAGCTGAATCGCCTTTAAAAATAGATATAGACGGAGAACAGGAAGGTTTTACACCCGCTGAATTTAAGATTATTCCCGGTGCTGTAAAAATACTTACATAGCAAAAAAAGTATGGGATTTATACCCATACTTTTTTTGCTAAATTTTTTATGCTAATTTTCTTCTAAGACTAGCTCTGATTCCATCAGTATCGATAAACTGATTT
Source organism: uncultured Candidatus Sericytochromatia bacterium (assembly GCA_964422885.1). Lineage (GTDB taxonomy): Bacteria > Cyanobacteriota > Sericytochromatia > UBA7694 > JACMQJ01 > CAYRDV01. The sequence continues at coordinate 2,468 of CAYRDV010000096.1, read as the reverse complement.
ACTAAAGCAGCACCTACAGCACCACCAACCACACCAGCAATTACCAAAGGTGTTCCTGTTACTTTAAATGCACTGAGGGTAAGGGATGATATTCCGCCAACAGCCACTCCGCCAACACCACTTAATGCTCCCTTTATTGAATCAGTAATAATATTGGAAACAGCGCCCCCTAAATTGTCATTTCCCTGAGCGAGTGAAACAGTATTACTTACCAATGAGATACCACCGCTAACCAGAGCACCGATACCTGCTGCATTTACACCTGCAGTTCCCATTATTTTTCCATTGGTTTTAAGAGAACCAACTATTTCTTTAAAACTACCGGTTTTAAAAGAACCAGCGATACTTTTACTGGCATCAGCAATGGTTCCATGATATTTATAACCAGTTAATGCTCCCACCCCAAATTGAGAAGCTTCGGAAATTGTTTTTCCAACAACACTTAAATCATCATTACCATATGGTGGATGACTAGGTGATGTATGACCAGATGGTGGATAAGCAACCGGATAAGCCGGCGGATAAAGCTGCGATGGTGGTATTAAAGTAACTGGCCTGTTATTAGAACCACTTACATAAGTTATATTATTAACTGGATTAACCATTTAAAAACTCCTTTTAATAAATACTAAATTAATAGAGAACTGGTGTCATCATCGTAGCTTCCTGTGTCCAGGTTTTAATTTCATTAACATCTGGTATTGGATAACCATATTGAAAAGCCAGTAAAGCCAGTGAAACAGCTAAAGCACCCTGAGAAATCGGGTTATTACATGTTGCCAGATGAGGAACACTTGTTACTCCAGCCATCATCAACAAAAATGAATCTTCCAGGCTAACATTTTTTAATCTTAAAAAATCTGCTCTTTCCACCCAAAAAAGAACCTGAACTTTAAATGTTTTTGAAGCAAATAAACCACCAAGCTTTCTTTCAAGGAACCATCTTTTAGTTGGAGATGAACCTGCATTTAAAAGATCTTCTGCTGTTTTAATTCCCCAAAAATGTGCTCTGCTAGCCGCTTTAGGATGATATAAAAGCATATCAATCGAGACATCTCTTCCCTGTTGTAATGTTTTTACGCCAAAATTAGATTTTTTGTTTTCAGATTTTAACATTTCAGGGTTCTGTTTTATCAGATTTTTAATTTCATTGATTTCCTGGGCAGTAAAATCAAGATTTTCCGATGCAGTTTTATTAATTTTTTCAATGCTAACAGGGTTTACTGAGCTGATTTGCGCTGAGTTTTTTTCTATTACAGGTGTTTGCAGGTTAGAAGATGATGGTATATTTGTGTTTGAACAACCCGTGGCACCTAAAATTGATAACATCAAAGCTGTGCTTATTAATAATTTTAACTTTCTCATTTTCTTCTACCTTAACTAAACCTTAACCTGAATTACAAGTTTATCTTAACCTTAAGATTATTATAGTCTATTAATTGCTAATCTTGTCAGTTTTATGTTAAAGGTACTATTAAATTAGTGTTAACTTTTGTTAATTATTACTTATTTTTTTTCTTGAATCTAATTTCAGCAATCTGATTAAAATTTTCATATGAGGCAAAATCTAATAATAATTCAATACTATCAAGCTTTTCAGATTTATACATGATTTGTTTAACCAGTTCCCTTATAGAGTTATCAATCTCTCTTTTTATTGTTGGGATTTTAAAACGGACTGTTGAGTTATCAAGAGCAAATGAATAATTTAACAAAATAGCGTCAAACAGTTTTTTGGCACTTTCGAGATATTCTTTTTCCTGTCTAAGTTTTTGAATTTCGGTTGATAATTGAGTAAGTTGTTTTACCAGATCGTTTTCATCAATTTCAATAGAGAGTTTTTTTCTTAATGTTTTAAAAGTTGAATTTATTTCATCAGGATCTATATTTTTCATTTTAATACAAAAATAAAATAGGTCAGTTATAACTGACCTATTTTTATTACTAATTTATTACTTTGTCAACTATTTAAGGTTTACCACTAGCTTCAGGTGGCTTAACAGCCGCTTTGGCTACTTCAGTCTTAATTATATCACCAGTAGTCTGTTTTGTAGTGTCGGTTTTCTTAGCAGATTCATTTGCAGCAATCTGTCCGGCATCACTTGCTTTCTTAACAATAACTCCAGTATTTTCATTATTTTGCTTTGTAACTGGTGTTGCATTAGGAGTAGGAGCTTTAATTGCGGATGATACATCAGGCGGCTTTGGTGGTGGTGGTGCAACAGGTGGTGGAGCAGCTGGAGGTTTTGGGCCTACAGTTACAGTTGGTTGAGCAGCTGGTTTTGGTGCATCAACAGGGCCAGCAGCTGGCTTTGGAGCTGGAGCTACAGGAGCAGCTGGTTTTGGTGTATCAACAGGGGCAACTGGCTTTGGAGCTGGAGCTACAGGAGCAGCTGGTTTTGGTGTATTAACAGGGGCAACTGGCTTTGGAGTATCAACAGGGCAAGCAGCTGGCTTTGGTGCTACAG
>CAYRDV010000095.1:0-17107 GCA_964422885.1 uncultured Candidatus Sericytochromatia bacterium | reverse complement strand
TAGATTATTATATATTAAGATGAATATCTCATAATAATTTACCACAGATCTGTTAATATCTGTTCCTATCTGTGGTTAAATATCTTTTATAAGAAAAAGTTTCAGTCTAATGGAGAAATATAATGAAAAAAATATCTGTTGTTTCAAAATCTATTATAGCCCTAACTATAAGTGTTTCACTATTCTTTTGTTTGAATAAGGCAAAGGCTGAACATTCAAATCATATCCGGCAGGATGTGGGAAAAGGGACAATAGACTGGACTGATAAAACAATATCTGTTACAGGAAGTGGGGCAATGCCGGATGGTAAAAGTGGAGCCCAGGGAAGGTTACTGGCAGAAAGAGCAGCAATTGCTGATGCTTACAGGCAGTTAGCGGAAATAATACATGGGGTCAGAGTAGATTCAGAAACTATTGTAAAAGACTTTGTAACTGAAAGTGATCTGATTAAAACCAATGTTGAAGGATTTATCAAAGGTGCCAGAAGAGGCGAAAAAAGAATTACGACAGATGGAGCAGTTGAATATGACTTATCTGTATCTATGTATGGAAATTCAGGGCTGGCAGATGCAATAGATCTTGATAAACATATTATTAAAAAGAATAATAAAGTAGGTTTTATTCGTAATTACCATAGTATGTGGGCTATGCTTCCTGGAGTAGTAACAGATCAGACCTTTTTTACTGTCAGTAACAGACCCCAGATTGATATGAACAACTGTTTACAATGTCATACAGCTCATAAAATACCAGATAAACTAAAAGAAACCAAAGAAGATAGTGCTCAGCCTCCAGCAAAACCAGTTGATCCAGATAATATTACCGGTGTAATTATTGATGCAAAAGGGTTAGGTCTAACTCCTGCAATGGATCCGGCAATATTTGATAAAGATCTTAAACAGGTATATATCGGACAATGGGAAATAGATCCTGACTATGTGATTAATTATGGAATAATTGGTTACTTTTCGGAGCTTGAAGATGCCAAAAAAGATAGCCGTGTAGGGAGTAACCCTATTATTATTAAAGCGAATTCAATTAAAAATGTGACTGATTTGATTCTTGAAGCAGAAGCGACAAATACATTGCAACAAACAGAGTCAAAAAGTAAGTTTTTAGAAAAATATGCGGTAAATGTAGTACTTTAAAACAAAAAGGCCCGCTTAAGCGGGCCTTTTTGTTTTAGAAAATCTTTAATTGAAAATACTTCCGAGTGCGCCAAGCAATCCGCCGATAGCAGCACCTGTACCAAGGCCATTTCTACCACCTGATACATATCCTACAGCTCCGCCAACAACTGCTCCTGCTGCAATATTTCCCATAGTATTGGAATAGCCACCGTAGCCACCTCCATAATAACCACCACCGTAGCCGCCGCCGTAACCACCACCATAACCATAACCAGGTCCTGGATATGTTACAGGCCCTGGAGTACCAGGGTAATATGGACTTCCGCCACCAGGATATGGATAACCTGGCTGAACTCCATAAGGATTGGTTGAATGAACTTCACGATCATAACCAATAAATATATCTTGACGAGCTAAAGCATGTGCAAATTCGTCTATTGTTATTTGACCATTATTATTAAAGTCGGTTCTTTTTTTAGCATCCCAATCAAAGTCGAGTTCTCTGCCAAAAGGACTGGTTCTGATAACGCCATCCCTATTATAGTCATAACTTGCAGCTACCCGGTAAGCATATGCTAAATTCATACTTATAAACCTCTCTTATAAAAAGCTTAATTTTAAATTAACTCTATTATAGCATGTTTCTTTTAGATCTTGCTACATTTTTTAAATATTTTTTTAGACTATCTTAATTTAATCTTAACTATTTAAAAATTTATTCAGGGTTTATTTCTTCATAATTTATGATTTTCCACTGCCCGCTTTCATTCTTAAGTGTGAGAAGGGCACTTTTATTAAAAGGTTTCATTCCTTTTGGCTGAATTATTAGCTTATAAGTAATAAATCCCATATCCTTTTCTATTTTTGATTCTTCAAGATTATAACTAATCTTTGCTTTATTTTGTTCCGCCTGAGGGTTTTTAATCCTTGATTCTTTTACCAGTTCTATTTCTTTTTCAAGTTTATCCTTAGCCATCATGCTGCTTAACTTGATGGCTTCCTCCTGATTCATCCGCTGATAATAATATTTGACAAATTTGTTTGCTATATCTACAGGTTCATTTTTTGGTCCACATGAGATACCAAACAGGATTATAAATACCAGTAATATTCTTAGAAAATGTTTGCCAGGTATCTTTTTCTTTAAATTTTTATCGAGTTTCATATTTTCACCTTAAATAACTGTAGGGGCTGTCCAAAAAGAGGGTTTAATTCATTAAACCCCTACGTTAAATCAACATTGTAGGGATTTGATTCATCAAATCCAGGACTTATTGGACAGCCCTCTACTCAACTATGTTTTTTTAATAATTCCAGCATTTGCTTATGAATAAAACTATTAGTTGCCACTACATTTCCTGATTCCATACATTCAGGCATTCCGATAGTATCAGTAACAATGCCTCCTGCTTCTTGAACAATTAACATACCTGCCGCAATATCCCAGGGTTTTAAGTCAAGTTCCCAAAACCCATCAAACCTGCCGGATGCCGTATAAGCAAGATCGATAGCAGCAGACCCCATTCTTCTTAATCCTGCGGTATTTCTCATAAAACCTGAAAATAATTGCATGTATCTATCCATAATATCAATATTTTTATATGGAAAACCTGTGGCAATAATACAATCAATAAGTTTTGATTTTTGAGCAATAAATAATTTCCGGTTATTTAAAAAAGCTCCTTTCCCTATTTCTGCATAAAACATTTCATCTCTTAACGGATCATATATTACCCCTAAAATTATTTCACCATTTTTTTCGAGAGCGATTGATACACAAAAAAACGGAATATTATGAATATAATTGGTAGTACCATCCAGAGGATCGATTAACCACCTGTAATCTACATTATTACTCTGATGTTTTCCTGATTCTTCAGCAAAGATATTATGCTCTGGAAATGATAATTGTATTTTTTCAATAATTTTTTCTTCTGATAAACGATCTACAAAAGTAACAAAATTATTTCTGCTTTTTGTTTCAATATCGTGGTCAGTTAGTTTACCAAAATATTCAATTAGAATTTTACCGCCAATTTTTGCAGCCTCGATAGCTATTTCTAACATTTCGCTCATTTTTTATTCAAAATAATTTAAGTTATAACTTATATTTTAATTATGTCAAAATTTTACCAATCAAAAAAAAAGAAACCCTAGTTAGGATTTCTTTTTTTTAATCTGAATATTACTTTGTTTCAGTACTTGTGGAAGCAGAAGCACTGGCTGACGCATCGGTTGAAGCACCTGTGCTTGCAGAAGAATCCGTAGAAGCACCCGCGGATGCTTCAGTATCAGCCGCAGCATCAACATTTACGGGAGCTTCGGTCTCAGTTTTTCCTTCTTCCTTAACAGTAGCAGTTGCTTCACCACTTGCTGATTCATCAAGGGTTACTTCAGTTTTTGAAGTTGTATCAACAGCAGATGTTGTTAACTCACCTGTTACATTAGTTGAAGAATTTAGGTTAAGTGTAGTTACTTTTCCGTCTTTATCAGTGATAGTAATAGTACCTGTGCCTGTTGATGAACCATCAGCATTGACTACTCTGGTTTCAAGAACTTCACGTTTTCTACCATTTGTCCAGGTTGTTGTGGACTGGGTTTTTACAGTTTTTGTACCATCAGCATTTACAGTAACAACTCTGGTCGCAACTCTGGTATAAGCTTTGGTAGTTACATTAAGTGAATAATCAGCACTTACAAGTTTTCCATCTTTGGTAGTTTTAGAAACGACTGTATCTCTGGTAATACCAGTTTTGTCATTTGTAAATGACACTTTAACGGTTTTTGTAATACTGCCATCAGCATTAGTGGTTGTTTGTACATCACTGGTTCTGACGATATTATTTTTTCTTCTGACTTTTTCAAGTTTTGCTTTGGCGACTTCTTTTGCAGCCTTAAGCTCAACTTTTAATGCATCAAGACGGGCTTTTATTTTTACTTTAGCTTCATCTATTGCTTTGGCAGCTTCAGCTTTAAACTTAACTGGATCTATTACAATAGTACCATCATCTTTAACTGTAACAGCACCGGAAGCCTGTAACTGATCTTTAGCCTTTTTTGCGTTTGCTTTTCTTGTTTCTGCTTTAGATGCCAGTTTTTCTTTTGTTTTAGCATTAAGAGCTACTCTGGCGGTTGCATTTGCATTAACAGCTGCACCAGTACCAAGGGCAACAGCAAGAGGACGATCGCCAACAGCTTTTGTTCCAAAACCATCATTAGCCACTGCTTCACTATCACTAAATGTTGCTTCATCATCATGATATGAGGCTAATGAGCTTTGAGCATCACTGGCTGAAGATGAGCTTGCTGCTGGCTGAGATGCCGAAGAATCACCTGGTTTTGTTGTATTAGCAGGAGTTGAAGAATCTCCGGGTTTGGTTGTATCAGTTTTGCCTGTATCTGGAGTGTTAGGAGCTTTGTTATTTGGTGAACAGCCTGTAATTGCGCCAACACCAATCAATAATGCTAAAGTCATACCTAATACTTTGTTACTGCTTTTCATGATTTAATACCCTCCTATAGGATTTTTAAAATTTTTTTACTTATTTAAATATAAACATTAGGTGTTTACACGAATGTTTACACATTTCATAAAAGTCATATTATACACCTTGGATATATTAAATAATATTAAGTTTAAGTTATATTTCTGAGCTAGAGAGAATAAAAAAATTTGCCTGTAGTATTTAGAGAAGACTTAATATATTTATTTTATATTTCGAAAAAATTTGCCAATAATATTCTATTTGCTAAATAGGGTTAATATTCTAGCCAGGATATTTTACTTACCAAAAACAAGGCTTACATTATGCCCACCAAAGCCCAGGCTATTTGACAAAACATAATCAAGTCTCTTTTCTCTTGAAGCATTAGGGATATAATCAAGAGTACAATCAGGATCAAAAGTTTCATAATTTATTGTTGGCGGTAAGATATTATTTTCTAAAGCCAAAAAACAGATTGCCGCTTCTATACCCCCGGCAGCACCAAGTAAATGCCCGGTCATTGATTTTGTAGAACTTACTAAAATTTCTGAACCAAATATTTTTTTAATTGCCATACTTTCAATTTTGTCATTAGCAGAAGTAGAAGTACCATGTGCATTTATATAACCAATCTGTTTTGCTTCCAATTCAGCATCTTTAATAGATAAAAGCATTGCGCGCTCAATACCTGTTCCATCAGGATCAGGTGAAGTAATATGATATGCATCTCCTGTCATACCATACCCTAAAACTTCACCTAATATTTTGGCATTTCTCTTTTTAGCATGATTTAATTCTTCAAGGATAAGTATTCCTGCACCTTCACCCATCACAAAACCGTCCCTGTGAAGATCAAATGGTCTGCTTGCTTTTTGGGGTTCCTGATTATTTCTGGACATCGCCCTGGCAGAGCAAAAACCAGCAAAACTTAATGGTGTAATAGCTGATTCTGTTCCGCCACAAATCATCACATCAGCATCACCCCGCTGAATAATTTTAAAAGAATCCCCAATAGCATTTGCTCCTGACGCACAAGCGGTAACAGGACATAAGTTAGGGCCTTTTGCGCCAAAAGTAATAGCAACATAACCGGCAGCTATATCTGGTATTATCATAGGTATAGTAAAAGCACTTACTCTTGAAGGTCCTTTTTCCATCAGGATACTATGCTGTTTTTCAATTACACCAAAGCCACCAATTCCACAGCCAATACAAACGCCTACTCTATCTGCTTCAATAGCTATTTCCAGGTCAGAGTTTTTTATTGCCTCTTCTGAAGCAGCTATTGCAAAATGGCAAAATCTATCCATTTTTTTTACATCTTTTTTACTGACAAAATCTTCCGGGTTAAAATTTTTAACCTCACCAGCAATTTTTGTCGGGAAATCTGTAGTATCAAATAAAGTTACATAATCTATGCCACTTTCACCATTACATATGTTCTTCCAAAATTCATTAATAGAATTACCTAATGGAGAAATAACCCCAAGACCTGTAACAACAACTCTTCTTTTCATATGAAGATAACTCACCCCTGGCCCTCTCTAATATTAGAGAGGGGGAAAAAGAAAAAATATTCAATAATTATTATAAAAATGGATTATACAACAGAATTTATCTTAATTTTGTAATAAAGTCTCTTCTCTAATTGAGCAAGGGGCTTAAGCCCCTTGTTAAAGGATGAGTTAGTTTAAATTTTTAGTACCATCTGATTAATGGTTGTAATGTTCTTGCTTTTTCAACCGCTGATGAAACAGCACCCATACCTGGCATATAGAATCCATATTGCATGGCATTGGCACCCATAGCAGCATATAATGCAGATTGATCAATAGGATTTCCATACATTGTTAAATGTCCTGCATCCCTTACTCCGCTTAACTGCATTAACCTTGCATCATTAAGGCTGGCACCGGTTCTGATAATATCTGCCTGGCCTGCCCATTGGTCTACTTTTGATCTGATATATTTTCTGTCATTACCAAAACCAACCAGAAATGACATTAATGAACGCTTAAAAGGAGAGCTTGCAGCTTTGGCAAATTCCTGTGAATCATTTATTCCAAACCAGCCAAGTCTTTCAGAAAATTTATATTCAAGAGGGTTTGGCATATACATTGTGTTTTCTGTGAAAAGAGCTCTTAAAGGAACTTTACCATCAACACTAGGTACGATTGAAGTAGGATTATACTGATCAGTTGGCATACCATTCAGAGCATTGTTCAAACCGTTTAATGACTGACCTAACTGAACAGCACCCTGTGTAATATCACCCATTTGATTGGCAAATTTGTTCATACCATTATTTATTGAGTTAAGATCAAAACCCACAACGGTAAACCTCCCTACAAAAATTTTTAAAAACCTACTTAGCCACTTCTATTAATATAGGGTTTACTTACATAAACTTTCTTTAGCTTTGGTTAAATAACAGGAAAATTAAAGTAAAACTTTTTATATATTAAAATTTTCTGGATTTTGTTCTGATTTAATTTTATCAATAAGAGAAAGTATTTTATCTCCTTTTTCCAATGACTCATCAAGTTTAAAATGAATCTCAGGGGTAAACCTTAGGCCGACTCTCCTACCAAGCTCACCTCTGACAAATCCTTTGGCCGACTCAAGACCTGCCATTACTGAATGCTTTTGTTCATCATTTCCATAGACACTGACAAATATTTTTACATGCCTTAAATCTTTAGTTACTTCGACATCAGTTACCGACGTAATAATATTTTTTAAACGGACATCCTTTATTTCTTTGATTAATAAATCGCCCATTTCTCTTTTAATAGCTTCTGCAATTTTTATAGGTCTGTTATTTGCCATAATAAAATTACCTTGTTTTTACCTGCATTACATAAGATTCAAAAATATCATTTTCTTGTATATCATTGAACTTTTCAAGAGACATACCACATTCAAAACCAGTTGCCACTTCTTTAACATCATCTTTAAAACGCTTCAGAGAATCAATCTTCCCGGTATGAATAAGAGTCGTTCCCCTCATCAACCTGATAGTAGCGTTCCTGACAATTTTTCCATCAGTAACATAACATCCGGCAACTACATTAGATTTACCAATTGTAAATGTTTGTCTAACCAGAGCCTTACCAGTAAGAACCTCTTCAAATTCAGGTTCTAACAGGCCTTCAAGTGCTTTTTGAACATCTTCTATAACTCTGTAAATAATATTATAGGTTCTGACATCTACTCTTTCTTTCTCGGCCATTTCCCTGGTCTTAGGTTCAACCCTTACATTAAAGGCAATAACAATAGCTGAAGAAGCTGCTGCCAGAGAAACATCTGTTTCCGAAACATCACCGACAGCAGAATGAATAATTCTCAGTCTTACATCGTCAACCGTAAGTTTTGAAAGAGACTGGGAAAGAGCTTCGGCAGATCCCTGGACATCTGCTTTGATAACAAGATTAAGTTCTTTTAATTTACCTTCTTCAATCTGCTCGGAAATTGATTCCAGATTCAATGTTCTAACAGGTGATAAAGCTCTTTCTCTTTCACTAAGCTGAGTTTTTTCAGCAATATCTCTTGCTTCTTTATCTGTTGGAACTACTTTAAATAACTCTCCGGCAACAGGTACGGCAGAATAACCAATTACCTGTACAGGGCTGGAAGGTGGAGCTTCTTTTACCTGCTGGCCAAGATAATTAAACATCGCTCTTACTTTTCCTGAAACAGTACCGACAACAAAATTATCACCAACTCTTAATGTACCAGCCTGGATCAGAACAGTAGCAACAGGGCCTTTCCCTTTATCCAGCTTAGACTCAATAATAACTCCCTGAGCAAGTTTATTTGGATTAGATTTAATTTCCTGAAGATCTGCTGTTAACAGAATCATATCAAGTAAATCATCAATTCCCATTTTAGACCTTGCTGATACCGGTACAGTTACTGTACTGCCACCCCAGTCCTCAGGTACTAACTCATGTTCAGCCAATTGTTGTTTTACCCGGTCAGGGTTTGAATCCGGTTTATCCATCTTGTTTATAGCAACAATTATTGGTACGGAAGCAGCCTTGGCATGATTTATCGCTTCAATTGTCTGCGGCATTACCCCGTCATCAGCGGCTACTACAAGAACAGCTATATCTGTCGCTTTAGCTCCTCTGGCACGCATTGCAGTAAAAGCTTCATGGCCGGGAGTATCAAGAAAAGTAATCAATCTTCCACCGGCGTGTACCTGATAAGCACCTATATGTTGGGTAATACCACCAGCTTCGCCTTCAGTTATTTTTGTTTTTCTGATTGCATCCAATAAAGATGTTTTACCATGATCAACGTGTCCCATAATAGTTACAACAGGTGGCCTTATTTCAAGTAATGATTCATCCTGAGACATTTCTTCAACTTTCATTTCAAACATCTCATCGGCTTTGCTTTCAGCTTCTTTAACTGTAAAGCCGTGATCATTAACAATTTTAACAATTAAGTCCCGATCAAGAGCCTGGTTTACAGTAACCATAATCCCTTTCATAAAAAGTTCCTTAATTATTTCGGTTTCTTTATTACGAAGTTTTTCAGCAATATCTTTGACATTCATTCCATCAAAAATTTCAACTTCTTTAGTCGTTGGTTCTTCCAGTTCTTCTTCGGCTCTTTTATCAGCATCTCTTTTCTTTTTCTTGGTGGCAAGAGCTTTTGCCAATTGACGCTTTTCTTCCTCAAGATCCTTCTTTTTGAACCCTTTATCTCTTTCTTTTTTCCCTTTTTTACTTTTAAGCTTATCGCCTAAACTTTCAACCGGTTTTTCCTCAGGCTTTTTATCAATAACAGCAATTGAAGAAGCCGGTGGAGGATGTGGGGTGAAGCCTCTGTCATGCCCACCATGCTCACGGTATGACTTACCATGAGAGAATGTTACTTTGTCCTTCATTTCTCTTGGTTCTCTCGATTCCTGAGTAACGCTCCCCATTTCCTTTAATTTTTTCTTACTAAAATCTACAGGTGCTACAGGTTCAGGTGCTTTTACTTCCACTTTTTCAGGTGCCTTTTCAATTATTTTTTCTTCAATTTTTTTATCTTCTTTAAGCAAAGCGTCTTCAACAGGCTCTTCCTTTGAACGCATTGCCAGCTTTTCTTTAAATCTTGAACCAGAACTAAATTTATCTTTTAAATTTTGGGTTCTTAAAGCCATTCTTTCTTTAATTGAATTTGAGATTCCCGCTTTCGATTCTTCCAATGTTTTTTCATCGCTCGAACTTATTTTATTGTCTTCTGAAATAAGGTTTTCATTAGTAGGAATGGATGTCTCCACTGAGCTAACTTGATTTTCAGGGAATTTACTCTTTATCAAATCAATTATATTATCTTCCAAAGCGCTAGCCGCTTTTTTATCGTTAATGCCTTCTTTTGTTAAGATATCAAGCAAAGTTTTATTTTCAATCCCAAGCTCTTTTGCCAATTCATATACTCTTTTTTTTGCCATAAAAATTAATTCCCTTCAATTCTCTCTAAAGTTAGAGATAAATTTTTTTCTCTGGTTTCTAACACCCTAATTAAGGTTTGCCAAGCATTCTCTGATATTTTTATCTTATTTTTTAAACTTTTTTCCAATTTTCTATTTTTTTTTGCTTTAAACATACATTCCATGTTATAGCATAAATATGCACTACGTCCAGATAAATAAAAATCAGGATTAATAAATATCTTGTTATTATTAACCTTTATCTTTATTAACTCATTAACATTATATAGGTTATAACAACCTATACAAAGCCGATGTCTTTCCTTCGTCATTTAAAACATTTGCTAGGAAAAGGCTTCACTGTCATTCCTTATCATTTAATCATACCCTGTAATACTAGAAATAGGTTTAAACTATTCCTATTTCCTTAATGCTTTTGCCTTTGCCTGTGATTCACTTTCTATATCTATATGAAAATTAGTGAGTCTTGCTGCCAGTCGGACATTTTGCCCTTCCTTACCGATAGCAAGAGACAGTTGTTCATCAGGAACAATTACATAAGCAGATGATTTTTCCCTGTCAGTAATTTTAACAGTCAAAACCTTTGCCGGGCTTAAAGCATTTGAGATAAATTCAGAAGCAGTACTGCTCCACCTAACAATATCAATTTTTTCGCCCAATAACTCATTTACAATAGCCTTTATTCTTGCGCCCCGGCTACCAATACAAGCACCAACAGGATCCGCATTACCTCTTGATGTCGCAACAGCTATTTTTGTCCTGTAACCAGCCTCTCTGGCTATTGACTTAATCACAACAGTTCCATCAACTATTTCAGGAACTTCTAATTCAAATAATTTTTGCACAAATCCGGGATGGGCTCTTGATAATAATAATTGTGAACTTTTTGTAGGATTAGGTGGCTCAACAAGATAAAGCTTTAATCTGTCTCCAACTCTGAATTTTTCTCCAGGAACCTGTTCAGATGGCATTAACACAGCCTCATGCTTTCCCAGTTTCACAATTACATTATTTTTTTCAAGCCTTTGAACAAGTCCGGTAACTATCTGACCTTTTCTATCATGATACTCATCATATACCTGTTTTTTTTCGGCTTCCCTGAGCTTTTGAGTTATAACCTGTTTTGCAACCTGAGCTGCCAGACGTCCAAAATTATCAGTTGTCACGGGTAAAGGGATATTTATTTCGTCACCTGGTTTACAATCAGGATCTATTGCCAATGCATCATTATAATTTATATCAAGTTTTGAATCTTCAACATTTTCAACAATCCTTTTTCTGACGGTTATATTAATTTCTGAAAACTCACCACTTATTGCAATATTAACATTGTCCTTTATTCCAAATTTCTTTTTATAGGCAGATAAAAAAGCAGCTTCTATCGCTGACTTTAAGTCACTTACGGGAATACCCCTTTCTTTTTCCAGTTGTCTTAGAACATCAGCAAAAGATGCATCTAATTTCATAGTCTTTCCCCAATTAATAATTAAAAAATTCTTCTAGTAAGAAAGAAGTGGGAAATTTCCCACTTCTTCTTAAATAAATAAATTAATTTTTGAATCGAAATTTAATATTTCTAATTTATAATCCTAACATAATATAGAGGCATTAACAAATATAAGTTTAAATACTTAATCAAATAAGTAAAAAAAATATTTTTTTTACTTATTTTACTAGATTTTTATTATTTATAATATTAATATTTATCTGGTTTTTGAATTTTATGAGATTATGTAGTTTTATAAAATTTTTAAGTTCAGGCTTGACTAAGTTTTTCTATCAGGTTAATATCCATGATGTGCTTTTTTAAAAAGCTGCATAAGATCCGGTAGCTCAGTTGGTAGAGCATTTGACTTTTAATCAAAGGGTCGCGGGTTCGAATCCCGCCCGGATCATAGGCCTGCCCCCATAGTCTAGAGGCCAAGGACACCACCCTTTCACGGTGTAGACACGGGTTCGAATCCCGTTGGGGGTACTCTTTAATATCTTTAATATGATTGAAATATCCAAAAATGAACCCGGCACTCTTTATATCTGTGGTACTCCCATAGGTAATCTCGAAGATATAACGTTCAGAGCCTTAAATATTTTAAAAGAAGTTGATCTAATTGCCTGTGAAGATACCAGGGAAACGGTAAAACTATTAAATCATTTTCAGTTTTCCAAAAAATTACTTAGTTATCATGAACACAACGAAAAAAGCCGAGCAGAAGAAATAATTAAACTGCTTTTAGATGGTAAAAATATTGCTCTTGTTTCCGATGCAGGAATGCCAACTATATCAGATCCTGGTAATATTTTAGTACAACATGCTATAGAAAATAAGATAGTAATTATACCAATTTCCGGACCTTCAGCTTTTTTACTTACATTGACAGTATCAGGTTTTGATTTATCCTCATTTATTTATATTGGATTTTTAAGCAGAGAAAAGAAAAAAAAAGAAAAGATTATAGAATCATTAATAAATGAAAATAGAACAGTAGTATTTTATGAATCGCCACACAGGCTTTTAGATACTTTAAAATGTCTTAATACTTTCCTGAATAAACGCAAACTTTGTATTGGTAGAGAACTAACTAAAAAATTTGAACAAATCTGGAGAGGGTATCCTGAAGAAGCAATTAACTATTATCTGATTAACAGACCAAGAGGAGAATTTTGTATTGTAATTGAAGGTTGTTCAGAAGTTACTTTAGAAAAAAATGCTTTAAACTTTGAAGAAAGATTAAATGAACTATTAGTATTAAACTTTAGTAAAAAAGAAATCAGTAAAATATTAGCAAAAGAATTTAACTTAAGCTCTAAAAATATTTACAATCAATTAATACAAAAAAATTAACAAACTATAGATATTTTCTGGCATTTATGTTTATTATAGTTTTATGGCTTAATTCATAAACTTTGAAAGAAAATAAATAAAGACCGTGAATAAAGGCGAGCACAACTCACAAAATCAGTTGACACTGGCATATAAACATATTAAGTTTCATTTAATAAAACTTAATTGTATAAAATACAAAAAGTCGAAAACTGTCTGTTCACTTGGTTTTCAGTTTTTAAATCCTATTGACTTTTAAAAATCAGTATGTTACCATCTGAGGTTGCAGTATAGTAAGTTAAAAATAAATTAAATTAAAGTTTATAAAAGTTTATGATACTTGCCTAAAGTAAAACGATTAGTTTTTATTAACTTTAGTTATTTAATAGTGGAGGATTTTGTTTATAAATATGATTATTTCAGAAACATCAGAGTTAAATTTAAAATCCTTAAGCCTTGGGCTTGAAAAAGTCGGGGGTGTCGATGAAGACGAGGATTTTGTTGATGTAACAGAAGATGTAGGAGTTGTTGATCTTGATGACGATACTTCAGATCTTTCTGTTGATATTGAAGAACAAACTCTTAGAGCGACAAGGGACGAAGATATTAGTTCGATTCAGGTTTATTTAAATTCGATTGGTAAAACCCCATTATTGACAGCAGCAGAAGAAGTAGAATTAGCAAAAAGAATAAAGCAGGGAGATGCAAAAGCAAAGAACCATTTAATCACAGCAAATTTAAGACTAGTAGTGAGTATTGCCAAAAGATATTGTGATTTAGGGTTACCTTTACTTGATTTAATACAAGAAGGTAACACAGGTCTGATCAGAGCTGTAGAAAAATATGATTATACCAAAGGCTACAGATTCAGTACCTATGCTACATGGTGGATAAGACAGGCTATTACACGGGCAATAGCAGATAAAGGAAGAAATATAAGGCTTCCTGTTCATGCCACCGAAGCAATTCAGAGACTGAAAAAAATCAGACGCCAGCTTACTTTTGAATTAGGGAGATACCCTACTGATCAGGAGTTAGCTGATGCAACTAATTTGCCTCTGAATAAAATCAGACAGCTTAAAAGAATTGTGAAAAGGACCATATCTCTTGCTACGCCTATTGGACCGGATGATGACAGAAGTTTGGTGGATCTTATTGAAGATGAATATAGTACTCACCCAATGAGAAGTGTAATTAATAAATTACTTTCTGAAGATATTCAGGATGTATTATCAATTCTTAGTGGAAGAGAACAGGAAATATTAACAATGAGATATGGTTTATATGATGACCATCCCAGATCTCTGGCAGAAATTGGCGCAAAAATGGGTGTAACCAGAGAAAGAATCAGACAAATCGAAGCAAAAGCTCTGAGAAAACTTAGACATTATAGTCAGCGTAAGCGTTTAGATGAATACTTACATGATGATTAATTAAATAAAAAAAGTCCGGTTTTATAGCCGGACTTTTTTTATGCTCTTATTTTAATTGTATATATTTCAATAAGAGTTTGTTAACAAATTATTTAGTTTAACAAGAAAAATAGTTTTAATAATAAAATAGCAATAAGGGATATAGTATTTACTTGAATATATATATATTTTAACAGGAGAGTTTATTAATGAGTATTGAGGGAATGAACGCTCTAATCCAGTTACGTGCAGCAGAGTTGGAAGGTTTACAGGCCACAACGCAAAACTCACGGCAATTTCAGCAAGGAATACAGCAACAGGGGTTAAACCATAGTGCTGGTATCTTAAATGAAGTTATTCAAAAATTTGATGCAAAATATGTAAAAGACTGTGCTCAGGCAGACCTTAAAAGACTGGAAGCAAAACTTTCACGCCAGCAGGCTTCTGCTGGATTAGCTTCAAATGTAGCTAGTCTTGTTATGGCTGGTTCAATGGCAAATTCATTATGGAATGCCGGAAAGGATCTTTTTGCAGGAGCGAAAGAACTTGGAGATATCTCGAAATCAGTCCAGTCACCACCGATTATCCCTGCAAATGCTCAACTTCTTAGTACTCCACTTAATGATTCTTCTAAGACATCATATCTTGCTGGTATTAATAATAAGGGTTCTGAAACTGTCCAATACTTTACAACAAATAAAGACGGAAGCAAAGGCGAAGTTAGATCAGCAACCATTACCGGAGAAGATAAAGTTAGGATTTTAGGTAATGAAAAGTTTCGTAATATGTCATTTGCCCAGATTCATTCACAAAACTCAGATCTGGCAGAAATTCTTGTTAATGATAAATCACATAGTATGGCAAAAGGCGAAGCAAAAGATTTTATAAAATTAGTTGATAATAATGCAAAGTTATCCGATTCTAAAGGCGATTTAAGGCAAAACCTGATAAAAGCAGGCAAGCTTGATGACAAAGGAGTTTTAGATCATACTGTCAATGTAGGTAAGGCGGTAGGTGGTGTTATGATAGAAACAGCACAGAATTCTATTCCTTATCTTCAGGCCTATCTTAATGCAAAAGACGAATGTAATAAAACGATGGATCAGATAGAAGCTGCAAGGAAAAAACTGGCTAATGCTGACTCAAGACTTAATTCTATCCGAAAAAATATTGATACCTATAATAGCAGGGGGGCACCTGGCATTTAATGACCTGTAGTAAAGTTAATTTTTTAGAGGGAGAAAAAAAGTGAGCTTAGAAAGTTTAAATGCATTACGTCAGCTAAATCAGGTACGAGAACAGACTGCAACTATTCAGCAGGATAATCTTGAGCATGTACAGGAATCTGTACAACAGATCGGGACTTCTGAAGCTCAGCGCACAGATACACTTAGTCTTGAAAAACTAAAGGCAGAATATGAAGTTGCTTTACATGAAGCGACTGTTACCAGAATTCAGCAGCAACTTGCCCGTGAACAATCCGCTGTTACGGTTGCTTCCATAGTCGCTGTTGGTTCTGCTGTATTTGCAGTAGGGGATGCTGTTTTTAATTTTGCAAGTGATCTTGGAGGCAGACAAAAACTCAACGATACCAGCCAAAAAGATGCAGTTGATGATATTGATCCCAAAAATGTAAAACATCTTCAGTTTAAACCCGGTGGAACCTCGGCAACAGATAACTTTCTTGTTGGTGATAATATAAACGGTTCACAGACTGTACAAAAGGTATCTCAAAGGGGAGACAACAGTATTAATGGGGAGGGTATCAGCTCAGCAACGATAAGCCAGCAGGATATTAAAAATTATTTTCAGGATAAGAATAATACGAGAAGAAAAGGCCTTCTTGAAAATGAAGAAAACAAGTTAATAGACAGTGGTTTGTATGAAATAGAAAATGTAGATGATAAGAAAGATCCAGATAAAAAACCTAAGTTAAAACTTTCACAAAAAGGAAAAGATTTTAATGACAAAGAGACCGATCCTGATAAAAGGCTTAATGAAGATATTGCTCTACAGGCAAGTATCAATGTTGATCAAAGAGGAAATTCAATAACATCTTTTGATCAATTGTTTAGTCAAGATAAGGATGCTGCTATTGGCCTGTTCGATCAAAAATCACACTCGATCAAGCAAAGTGAAGCACCTGGGTTAGTTAATGTAATAAAAGCAAATAAATCCCTTGGTATTGATTCCGAAGCATTTGGCGAAGCTCTTGAAGCAACAGGTAAAGCTGAACAAAGCGGTGTTAGTAAAGTTGGTGATGGTGCAAAATCAGCTCTTAATGGTCTCATTTCAATAGCTGACACAACAGTTCCTTTTTTCCAGGCTTTTCTTGCAGCTAAAGATAAAGCCCAAAATACAGCTGAAGAACTTCAGGCAGCCCTCCAAAAATTAGCGGCAGCTCAAAGAAAACTTAAAGAGCTGGAACATGCAATTGCCAACCCTGGTTATGATGGTGATTCAGAAAGTATTGGCAAAACATAATAGATTTAATTTTATAATTTAAACAAAAGAAAATAGCTCCCCACAAATCGGGGAGCTATTTTCTTAAAAAAACCTTCTTTTTTCAAAAAATTTAGTTAATTCATATTGTCTTAATTTTCTTTCACTGGTATCATTACAAAGCATTAATACTTGAACATATTAAGTTTTACTAATAGTAAAATTTAATTCGTAAATTCTTAAAAAACAGTTTACTTTTTCTTAGTGTTATGTTAATATATTCTTAAACAATTTAATATCTGATAGGTTAAATGAAAGGTTTTATAAAATGAGAAAATTGAACTTTGTAAAGAAAGCGGCTTCACTAG
>CAYRDV010000094.1:0-17162 GCA_964422885.1 uncultured Candidatus Sericytochromatia bacterium | reverse complement strand
ATATATTAATTTTAATGATTTATTTGCATTATTTCAAAAATAATATCATAAATTCAGGACTGTAAAATCTTTTCGATTTGCTCAAGCAAAAATATTCCATAGTTATCAAGACTATTAATCAATGCCTTATCTCCTTTTGATAAAGCTAATAACATAACATTATCGGCAATAATTTCTTCCGGGTGAATAAGATAATTTGTATTTCGGCCAACCTGTTCAAAAAAACCGCTTGTATTTTCCGGTTCTATCGCCTCTGGTATCCCATTTGGATTAGTTTTTACTTCCCAATGGTCATTTATTTGCTCTATTTCAAAAAGGGAAAACTCGACATAAGAGAAAAAGCCAGAAATATCAGCATTATGAGCAGGATATTTTGAATATACAAAAGGTATAGTATCAATATCTTTTCTCTGGTAATTTACGTTTAGACGATAATGATAATCAGGGGCATCAGGATTGGTTATTCGCCTTTGGTTTAGGATATGACCCAAATTTAAATTGTTTATTTTATTAAAGCCAATTAACTGATAAAGCTTTTCTCTTTTTTCAGGATTGTTCCGGGAAAAAACATGAAAAGTTTCATGAATAATAATTTTCAGAAAACCGTTTTCCGATTTTTCCTGAAAATGGTAATCAATTTTTCCCTGTGGAATAACAATGTTATTATCACGTACATAGTAGGCTCCACCTTCTTCTTCACCACTTTTTTTAATAAAGTTCCAATTTTTCGGTACAAGCTCCGGTGATACAAGATTACATAGCTTATAGGCTGAGTTAACCAGTGTTAAAACTTTATTTTCTTCATCAGTTGTCCAGTTTTGGACACAGGAAGCAACAAAATTTTTAAAATAATGAAGATTTAGAGAATGAACATTCTCATTAAATGGAATGTTCATCCTGGCAGTTAAGTCTAGATTGGTCAGGCAATTAAAAAAAGGTAAAATCTGATCTTTCAGCAACTCATTTCTGGCTTCCTCATCATTTAAGAAAAAGACTTTTTTATTATCCGGGAATTTATAATTTTCCATCTATTACTCTATTTTTGAAATTTTTTATGACAGTAAAGTATAACATTTCCGGTTATCATAAATAATGCTCTACAAATTGTAAAAAGTATATTCTGGAAGAGGGAAAAAAATGAAATATCAATTATATTACTGGCCTATTTACTTTCGTGGTGATTTTATCAGACTTATTCTGGAAGATGCTGGGGTTGCCTACCAGGAAAATTCTGTGGAAGAACTTATCAAAATAAAATCTCTGCCAATTAAAGAACAACCTTTTCCGGCAATGGCACCTCCTTTTTTCCACGATCCAGAAAATGATCTATTTATCAATCAAATGCCTGCAATAGTGCTGTATGTTTCAAATAAACTTAACTATATTACAAACGATATTGTAAAAGACAATCTTGGGTTAAAGCTTGTTTTAGATTGTAATGATGTTTTGGCTGAGATTACTAACCTAAACGGTTCAAAAATGTGGGAGCATAATGATTGGAAGGATTTTAGAAAGAATCGCTTAAAAAAGTGGCTGGAAATTTTTGAAGAATTTGGTAAAAAGTATGGGCTGGGCTCAAACAGTGAGACAATGCTGGGCACAGAAAATATTACCTTTGCAGATATCTCGACTTATGCTCTTTGGGGAACGATGACCAGATGTATCCATGAGTTAAGAGCTGATTTAGAAACTCACGCCCCAAATATAGCGGCTTTATGTGACAGGATTTCCGTCCGAAAAAATATCAGTAAGTATCTAAAAGAAAAACAGGATATATGGGGTAATCTTTATTGTGGTGGGCAAATTGAAAAGTCAATCAGAAAAATGATTGAGCTTGATAAACAGTAAAAGTAGATTCAATATAATTTACCAATATAAACAAAGTTTTGTTAAACCCCGAAGTCCCACAAGGGAATTCCTTTCAGTCACCGCTTCGAGGTATTCTCAATACTGATAAAAATTTATCAAGTTTAAAAAGCAGATAATTTTTTCAGGATTAACATAGCTGGCTCATCTACTGAGGTTGCAGAATTTGAAAGGATAACAACACCAATTTTTTTATCCTTTATAAACCCGATAAAACTCCTGAAACCATATGTTCCACCATTATGCCAGATAACTTTATCATTTTTACCTAAAGGGGTAATATGCCATCCTAGTCCCAAATCCATACCTTCACCTTTAAATTTTACCTGATGAGCCAAATTCATTGCTTTTTGCAGTGGATTATCAGGTATTAATCCCATATTTGCTGATAAAAAAATCATCATATCATTTAAATCTGACTTGAGAGCACCAGCTCCGGCCATTGAACCCCAATTCCACATAGGGGTGACCTCTCCCGCCTCATTATGACCTGAAGAAAAGTTAATCATTTGTTTTCTGCTGAAATTTATACTTGTATTATTCATTTTTAACTTAGAACTTAGATGTTTAGTTATTAAGTCCTCATAAGTAGTTTTTTCTATGTTTGCTAATATATCTCCAACTAAACCAGCTCCAAGGTTTGAATATTCATAACTTTTACCAGGCTCCGATTTTAATTTATAATTTGAAACGTAATTAAACAAATCCTCTTTGCTATATTCAGCATAAGGGTCAAGTGGGTTTTTAACCTTTTCAGCAAAATTACCAGGTAATCTGGGTAAACCCGAAGTATGTGTAGATAAATCAATAAAATTTACTTTTCGTTTATTATATTCCAGTGCATGTATACCTTTAGATAAATATTTTGCTATAGGATCTTTTAGGCCCAGTTTTTTATTTAAATACATCTCAGCCAGAACAGTTGCCGTAAATACTTTTGTTATTGAGCCTATTTCAAAAATAGTATCATCATTTATTCGTTTATCTTTATCTATCGCTGTTTTTCCAAAACTGAAGCGTTCTTCAGTACCTTTTGCTTCGTCAATAAATCCAATTGCCAGGCCAACATTATTTTTTTCTGATATATATGGTCTTATAATTTCTTCAATAGAAGTATCCTTATTAACCGAGGGGTATTTAATTAATACTTGTACTGGCTGAAATAATATACCTGACAGTTTATCCTGCTGATCAAATGAAAGTACTAAATTTAACTGGCCTTTTTCAAAATGTAATAAAAAAGAGTATGTGCTTTGGCCTGCAAATACTGGTTCCTCAATATTTTTTATTTGCCCAAATTGGCTTTGCAGGCTATCTATAACTTCTTTAAGTTTATCTTCTGTAAGAGCCTTAGCAATACTTTGATTAAAATCATTGGAAAATTTTTTAGAATCCTTTAGATTAAAAGAACTCATTATATTATTGGCTACGTCTTTATATTTTGTCATATGGGTATCATTAGCAAAAGAATTTAAACTAAATACAGCTAAAATTGAGAAAGATAAAATATACTTTTTTAACACTTTTTAGTACCTAATCTTAATTTTGTTGAGGTATTTTACAGGTAAAAAATCAGTTGAACAAGAGCTTAAAATATCAGTTATAACTGTTTCCAATGATAAATTTTCTTTGTGCCAGTCAACTTTTGAACTCAATATAACCTACTTTCAATAATCAAAAACTATAATTCAAATAAAGATTTAATTTTGAATCATTATCCAAAATTAATTTTACTTCAACCTTTCCTGTATCCTTTTTTGCTTCTTCTCTTAATAGGTTATATTCCTTATATTCATTTTCTGTCAGATGAATCTGACTGTTTGAAGAATCAACTTCGGGGTTTTGAGAAATGAAATCAATTATTTCCATATTTTTTATTTTTGCAGATTTATTGTTTTTATCGGAAATTACAAAATCGATTAATTCATAGACCTTTTCAGAAAAGTGTTTTTCTTTTGACAATGCCAGTGTAGACAAAATTGGCATATCTTTTAAGGCATCCTGAATTTTAAGATTTCTATCTCTGAGGGTTCTTTCTTTTTTTCGCTCTACCAATATTTTTTCAAGTCTGTGGTCTGCTTCAAGTTTCTTTTTTATAAATTCACGATGGTTCAGAACAAATGTAGTTTCATCACTTTCATGGTTAATTTTAGATGCTTTCGGCATCTTTTCTTGTTTTGGTATATCAACGGCTTCAACTTCAGATTTTACACTCAGGGATTTGATTTTTTCATCAGCAGAAATTTCTGAATTTAAAATTTTCCAATTTTGTTTTACAGTAATCCAATCTTTGTCAGAAATGGTATCGCTTTTACCAGAGTCAATAATATTTTGAAAGTAATCTCTTAATAAAAAAATCTTTTTTTTACTGGCAAACTTTTCTGTTGGTTTTTGCCAATAATGTAATGAGTATGCTGAAACAGGAATCCCACCTTCCTGATAATATTTAGATTTCAATTTTAAGATAAAACATAATTGTTCAAGAGCAATAGAGCCTTTCACCGTTAATAAAATACTCTGTGATGACTTTTTGCCACTGTTTTTTAGTAATTCTTTAGGCTTTTTTATTTTATTTTCATTAACAGATTTCTGGTTAATAGCTTTAATTGAGGGAAAAGTTTGACCCGAAAAAAGTTCAAAGTTTGTTTTTAGCTTTTCCTGTTCTGAGGGCTGAAGAGTAGTTAATATATTTTGAATAATTGGTATCAAGTAATCAGCAATTTTATTAATAGTTTCTTTTGAAAGACTTAAGTCCTGACCATTTTTTTTACCTGTTTTCATATTATAAAAATTTGTACTTGAAATAGGCAACTTATCATATTTTTTTGAAAAAGGGGTAATTTTAAACTTATCAACAATAGTACTGAAAGCTTCTGCTTTATTTGCTGTAAAAGGAGTTGAGGCAAAACGTAACCTTCTTCCGTTTTTTTTATCAGCAATGTTGCTAACAGGAGTTTTATTTAGAGAGGTTTTTTCGATTTTTTTTCTGGATTTTGCTGTTTTAGATATAGATAATGCTTTCATGATTCTTTCCTTTTTAACTTTTAGAATATTTTTTTTGTCATCATCCATCATCCTGGAGTCAGTGTTAATTTCTAGAATATCAAGTTCTCTTGTATTAAAGGAAGTTAATGAAATTAATTTATTAATAAGAGAGTTTATCTGGTTATTATTTTTTGCTTTTTCAATTTCTGCTTTATTTTCTTCCTTTTGTCGGTTAAAGAAAATAATCAATGATTTAAAGTCATCTTTTGAAATTACTCTGCTAACAAGGTATTTATGTCGAAATTCGGATTCTGTTAACTTCATGTCAGTTTTCAGAATATAATGATTCAGAGTCATTTCAGGAATGCTTATAATTTCTGCAATAGTCCTAATAAATTCATGCCTGTTTTTTATCTTGATATTTTTAACTCTCATTTTCTATTTCCTAATGCTTTAATTACAAAGTGAATAAATTAGTTTATCATGATAAAACTATTAATTTTGTAAGTTGTATATAAATAATTACCCTTTACAATTTTAAGTATTTTATCTAAATAACGCTATTATCTTATTATTCTAAACAAAGGTAGAATTTTAAATTTAGTTATATTTAAATACTTATTATATACTTTTGGTATGTATTTTAACATTTTCTGCAGATAATATGGACTGGTTTGTTTATTTAGTAGAATGTAATGACATGACACTTTATTGTGGCGTTACAAATAACATTGAAAAAAGACTCCTGGCCCATAATCTGGGTAAAGGTGCAAAATATACAAGATGCAGGATTCCAGTAGAACTTGTTTATAAAAAATCGGTTGCAACAAAGTCAGAAGCATTAAAACTTGAATACAAAATTAAGAAAATGCCTAAAAAGAAAAAACTCAATCTTATTAATAAATTACCTGAAAATTAATTTTTTCAATTTTCAAATGATAAAATAGATAACATGAAGAAAATTGAATTTAGTGCAGGTAAACTGCCGGTTATTATCCAAAGCAGAAAAAGTAAAAACTCCTTATTAAAAAGGATAGTTATTCTTGCTTTACTGGGAATGTTTTTTGGAACATTTTTAGATTTTATGCATGTTTTTAATAAAACAACAAAATATACATATCCTGTATTTTTTGGTGTAGCATGGTGGATTCCTCTATTGTATACAGCTTCATCTGTATTAATTGGACTGGTAAACCCAGTTGCCGATAAGATTCTTGGAAGAAAAAAATTTTTACCCATAAAGCCCAGAGACTTAGTTTTAGGGTTTATAGGGTTTTGTCTGGTTTGGTATCTAAGTGGCTCGCTTCATTTCTCTTCAGTAATAACCACAATAATCCTTACTCCTTTTACCTTCCTTTTGTGGTGGAAATTTGACCGTACTAAAGAAGGTATAATTCTTGCCCTTACAACTGCCTTTTGCGGTTGCCTAGCTGAAATAATAATTAGTAAAGCAGGTTTATTTCAGCATACCTTCCAAGATTTTTTAGGCATTCCTTTTTGGTTACCTTTAATTTATATTTCTGGTTCTATTAGTTTGGGAAATATCGGTCGCTGGTTAACATTCTCCAAAATAGACAGAATTTAATATTATTTATGGGTAATTAAAAAAGTTTTTATTTTATCCGTACCAACCGTCCTGGCATTGCTCCGGTAAGATTACCATTTTCAGCAATTACCTCTCCGCTGACAATAGTGGCAATATATCCTGAAGCTTTTTGCATCAGTCTTTTACCACCTGCCGGAAGATCAGAAAGTAAGTGTGGTGCCTGTAATTTTAGATTTTGGAAATCAATTACATTAATGTCAGCTTTTTTTCCTATTTCAATTGTGCCACGATCTTTAAGACCAATAAATGCAGAAGTTACCTGTGTCTGCATTTTTACAACATGTTCCAGTTCAAATTTATTGCCGTTACGATCTCTGCACCAGTGACTAAGCATAAATGTAGGGAAACTGGCATCACAAACAGTTCCAACATGTGCTCCACCATCTCCAAGCCCAGGCAATGATAACGGATGACTTAACATCGTATGCAAATTATCAAGATTGCCATCAATATAGTTATACAAAGGAAAATAGATTAATGCATGACCATTATCTTTCAAAAGTGTGTCATACAATCCACTAAGAACAGAGTCGCCTTTTTGTTTAGACTTAATTCCTATACTTTCAGCCATTGAAGGCTCATAGTTTGGTGTTTCGCCAAGGTTAAACATCCGCATCCCAATCATCTCAATTTGCGAAAGCAGAAGATCTACTAAAGGAGGAACAGAACTACCATCACCGGACATAGGCTCACTTTTTTCAGTCAGAATCTTTGACTTAAAAGAAGGCTCTAACATTATCCTTACCCGCTCTGCAAGTGGGAGGTGACTGATTGCTTTATAAGAAGGAAAACCAATAAAAGGATGAAATGTTGTTTCCAGGCCTAATAGAACACCAATAGCTCTGGCACCAACCTGAAGTTTTATGTCTATACCATTATTATTAGCTTTTTCTGCTCTTTCCATAATACGGCGCCATTGATTAGGGGCCTGATCCCTTTGCATTAGAGATATTGATAAAGGCCGCCCTGAAGCTTGGGCCATTCGTTCTAAAAGGTCAAACTCACTCTCAAAATACTGCTCACCATTAGTCATATCAAAATCACTAACAGCCTGTACAACCCCATGATTAAGTCCGTTAAAAGCTTTTACAATTCCGGTAAGTTCTTCTACTTTTGCTTCAGCGGCAGGTGTATGAGCACCTGAAGCTGAACGATGATTATCTGAACGCCCGTTGGAAAATCCAACTGCACCGGCTTCAAGGCCTTGACGAAGTAAGGTTCTCATTTGCACAATATCATCTTCATTAGCTGGCTCATTATGTACCGCTCGGTCTCTCATAACATATACCCGTAAAGGGTCATGGGTTAGTTGAACGCAAAAGTCGATACTATGGGGTTTTGCATCAATAGCGTCCATATATTCAGGAAATGATTCCCAATTCCAGGTCAGGCCTTCGGCTAAAGCAGAGCCGGGAATATCCTCAACACCTTCCATTAAAGCAATAAGTTTGGACTGATCATCTTTATGACAAGGAGCAAAACCAACTCCACATGAGCCCATTACAGCAGTTGTCACACCATGAATAGAAGAGGGAGCCATATCTGAGTCCCAGGAAATCTGTCCGTCATAATGGGTATGAATATCCACAAACCCTGGTGTAACAATAGCTCCTTTGGCATCTATTATCCGTTTTGCCTCTTCAGGGATATTTCCAATGGCAACAATCAAGCCATTTTTTATAGCAATATCTCCCTGGTAACGTGGTTTACCGGTTCCATCTATGATAGTCCCTCCGGTGATCTTTAAATCATAGGTCATATTTGTATTCCTCTTACTAAATTAGCTTATGGCCAAATAATTACTAAAAAAAATTAAACTTAATTTTGCCAGTTTACCATAATATTTTGATCTTGGATATATTCATAAGCGCTGGTTTCCAGCATTTCAAATGATAAACTTTATAATGTTAAAACTGCTATTATAATATATTCTCAACAGGTAGCTTTTGTTAAACTATAATAGTTTAGAGTCACAAATATGTAGTTTTGAATATTTCTAAGTTGAAAGGTTTTTTAAATATGGTAAGTCAGGAACAGGAAGTAAAAATTATTGATTGTAAGCCTATTCATTATGAAAATTTCAAAAAGCTAAATTATGAGTGGATCGAGAAAGATTTCGTAATTGAGGATCTGGACAGAAAAGTGCTGGAAAACCCTGAAGATTATATTTTAAAACAAGGTGGTGCTATTTTTATGGCGGAATATGATGGTAAGATAGTAGGAACCTGTGCTTTAATAAAAATTTCTAATGATATTTATGAACTGGCAAAAATGGCAGTTACAGATAAAGCCAAAGGAAAAAAAATCGGCTATCTTTTGGGAAAAGCGATTATTAAAAAAGCAAAAGAATTAAATGCCAAAAAGGTTGAACTTGTTTCCAATACAAAACTGGAGCCAGCTTTAAATCTTTATCGGAAACTTGGTTTTATAGAAGTGCCAATTCCTCATACTGATTACAAAAGAGCCAATATTAAAATGGAGATTGAATTATAAAAACAAGTTATTTAGCTTTAAAATAAGTTGTGTACCACTCAGATTCTACATAATCAATTGCATTTTTATCAGGTTCAAACTTATTATCTAAAATTTGTAGTAAATAGCTAAGTGTTTTTGTGTCCCTTTGGGCAATTATCTCTATGCCGTTTCTTTGTAATAATGCGGCAGTAACCCCAAAACCCTGTAAATAGTTTTTATCAGATGGATTACCGCTATAAATAACATGTGAGCCACAACTAGGACTAGTATCTGTCATAATTGCCATTACAGCCCCTTTTTCTTTAAATACTTTTAAAGTTTCATGGGCAGCCCTTAAAGCTCCTTCTGTCCAATCTTTTCCTGTGACTGTAAATACCCTGGCTTTACCATCTAAAACATCTTCACCAGTGCCACCATGAATTGATGAGAATTCTCTGGGAGTACCAAATGAAAAATTTTCCGGGCAAAAATGAACCCGTAAAACTTTTTGTGAATTGAAAATACTTTCAACCAAATCAACTGAATAATCATCACCTTCCCAGCCACACTTAGTACCAATCAGACAGGAGCTAAAGCCAATTGGCAAAAGGATATTATTATCTAAATATTTTGCGGCCAATTTTAAAATATTTTCTTTTTTCATTTATTTATTAAGACTGGAAATTAAGTTTTTCACTTTATTTTCAATTTCATCCCGTACTTTTCTAAACTCATCTGGTGACATATGCTTTGGATCTTGAATCTGCCAATCTTCTCTATATATGGCTTTAACTAAAGGACACTCATCACCACAACCCATAGTTATTGCATAATCATAAGTTATATTCGGTATTTCCTCAAGAGATTTTGAAACATGGGTACTCAGGTCATAACCAATTTCTTTCATAGATTCTATCGCTTTGGGATTTACTATACCTGATGGTTTAGAACCTGAGCTATAAGACTCAAGGATATTTTTTCCGTGAATTTTTGCAAATGCTTCAGCAATTTGACTACGACAGGAATTTTCTACACAAACAAATAAAACATTAATCATTTTTGTCATCAATACCATCTATATATCTTTTAAAATAAGGTTTAAGATCTCCAGGATATCCGGTTTCAAGTTGTTTTACAAAGTCATCTTTACTATAACCTGATAACCTGAATTTTTGATAAAACTCTTTTAAAAAAGTATATATATCAAGATTATGTTGCTTATAAACATAAGCCATTTCTCTGAAAAATTTACCTTCACGGTAAGATTCTTCAGGTGTACGAAGAGTAAATGAGTTTTTAGAGCTTAACAATGTTGGCTTTTCTACTTTTGGAGGTTTAACAGGATTATTGTAATCATACCAATCACAAACCAATTCATCAACAAACCCGGCCTGCCCATCTACTGGAGATGCTCCCCGGCCAAACCACTGATGGCAGAGCTCATGAGGGATGAGCTCTAAACGACTGACTACAGCTCCACCAAATTCCATTGAATATTCCAGTTTTAATGGAAGATCCCCTTCCTGCAAAGAATAAAGTTTAACTAACAGCTTATCAAAAGCGTATTGACCAAAAGTAGATTCAAATTTTTTTAAGGTATTTCTGATAATATTTTCTGTTTTCTTAATAATAGTGTTATTTTTTATACCCTTAGGTTTTCCCAGTGATGGATCAAAGTATAATGTCACAGGAACAGGCTTATACTTACCTTTATAGATAAATGAATGGCTTTGATATTTAAGGCTGGTGAATTCAAAATATGGACCTGCTAGATTATTCCAGTCAGCAAATTTTAGGACATAGTAATTTTTTCCTATTTTATGGGTTACAGATGCACTGGTGTACAAATTTAGCTCATCTTTCAAACCTTTAAACTCAAACGTATATGTCATTGGATAACGTTCAGCTTCAAAAGAAGCTGGGGTGAATACATTACTAAAACGGGCGTCACTTGAATCACTATAATCTGTTAGCCACCAGAAAGGTTTCCAACTATGCCCCCATTTAGTTAATTTAGTAATATCATATTCCAGTTCAAGATTATATTCTTTTAAGTTTGGCTGAACTGGTATCACAATAATCCAGTCTTCATTACCGGGTGTCTTTCGTCGTTCAGTTTTAACTTCTGATTTATTCAAAAAAGCTTTTTTAACAACAGGCTCGAAAAAAAAGAACACTTTATTTGTTTGTTCAGAGATTTTAAAATTAAGGCTGGATTTAGCCCGGATAGTTTTTTTAGGATAATCAATTATAAAATTAGTTTCTGAACTGTTTGGATGCCCAACACAAACTTTAATTTTTCCGGTTTCGGTAAAACATTTATCTTTATGTTTCTGAGATATTTGTTGCTCAATAACTTCTTCTGCAATTGCAGGAAGTATTGTAAAAATTGAAATTAGAATTATATAAACAGTATTTTTTATTATTTGCATATTTTTAATTTAATAAATTAATTCTATTGATTTATGATTATAATTTAAAAGTTGTTCAGGATTAATATTTTTAAAAAGTATTTTTGTAATAAGTTGTATACTTTTTAATTGTATTATTTAAAACAACAAAGGAATTCATTATCTTTACTGATCTATATATTCCCCCATACCTTGTAAATGATCATTATAATGATCGCTATTTTGATGTAATTGATGCTTTTGAGGAAGCTAAACATGTCTATTTTCAGGGAAATAACTTAATTGAAAGAATAAACTCCAATATAAAACATGATTTCATAATAGGTGAAACAGGCTTTGGTGCAGGTAGAATACTTGTTTCAATGATAGATTCACTAAGTAAATCAGAAAGTAAAAATATAAATATTATTTATAATTCAGTAGAATTACACCCTATAACCCCAGATAGAATGGCTTTAATTCTTGACAGTTTTAAGGAAAAAGCAGGTCAATTTATTAATCTACTGATAAATGAGTATAAAACGATAGATATTTCCAAACCAGGATTACATCAATTAAAATTAAAACTTTCTTTTGGAAACATTATATTAAATCTCTGGTTGGGTGAAGCTCTTGAAATGGTTAATAACCTAACAATTCCTTGTGATGCATGGTTTCTGGATGGTCACGGTCCTAAAAAAAATCCTTTAATGTGGAGAGCCGAATTACTTAAGTCAATAGGAGATAAAACAGTCACTGGAGGAACCTTTGCCACATTTACTGTAGCTGTTGAAGTAACCCGTGCTCTGATAAATGCTGGTTTTGTACCAGAACAATTTCCGGGTTTTGGCAGGAAAAGAGCTGTATTAAAGGGCAAAAAGCGTTAGGTTATGTTTGATTTTTTGTTTCATTTTTCAGCATTATTAGTACTTCCTTTTTGGTTTTTGATGATTTTTTTGCCAAAATCTGAGTTTACAGAAAAAATTGTACGTCCTTATTGGATTATCATTCCTCCAACAATTTGCTATTTAATTTTTCTTGAAACTATTGCCAACCAGGGTTGTTGCTCTCTGGGTAAACCCGGTGGCCGATAATAATGATGGATGATTTCAAATCCGGCAATAGTTAAAAAAGTAGTCATTTCCTCAATTTCATAATAAGCCCCGTAACGGTTGCCTGAAAAGCCCTCGCCATCACCTCTTGGA
Organism: uncultured Candidatus Sericytochromatia bacterium; assembly: GCA_964422885.1. Taxonomy (GTDB): domain Bacteria; phylum Cyanobacteriota; class Sericytochromatia; order UBA7694; family JACMQJ01; genus CAYRDV01. The sequence continues at coordinate 4,656 of CAYRDV010000094.1, read as the reverse complement.
TTTGAGCAAAACAAGATACCGTTTTCTTTCAGGCTTTTATGTAATTCTTTTAATACTCTGGGAAATTCCTGAGAAGGGATGTGGAAAAGGGTGGCATTGGCAAAAACACCGTCAAAGTAATTATCAGGCAATTGTAATTGTAAAAAGTCCTGATGTAAAACTTCAGATCCAGAGATTTCTCCAGCCATTTTTACAAATTCAATGCTACCATCAAGACCAACAGGCTCATGACCAATTTTTTTAAAATAAATCAAATCTCTACCTGGTCCACAGCCAAAATCAAGAATTTTAAATGGAGGCTGAGAGTTTATTGCACTTAAAAGTGACTCATAATTTTGGATTACATCATGATCTTTTGTACCAACCCAAAAGGATGATGCATTGGTATCATAGTGGTTAATTGTAGTTTTTGAAAGGAATTTAAGCTCATCAGAGTTTAACTTTTTTTTACTCATTATTTTAGCGTCTTAAATATCTTTCATATTTATAACTAATTTCTTTTGCTTCGTTTGCTTTAAGATCAACTTCCCATTCTATCTGATTTACTTTATTCTGGGTTTTATAAATATTTAGCAGAGTAACATTCCATTTAAGATTAGTATTTAACAGCTCACCTTCAATAACCTTATCTATATTTAATTTGATATTTTTGTTTTTACTATTTTTTAGATTAATTTTGCCTTCAACTGTTACAAGGTCATAATAATAATTATCACTGAGCTTAAGATTTTCCTTTCTGGAAGTTTCCCGTTCAGAATCTTTTACTGATACATCAGGAGCAATCGTAAGCTTTAATTTACTCTTTCCGTTAACAGGGGTGTAATTAATTTTATCCTGACTTATCGGCTGAATAAAACCTTTGTCTGATTTTATAACCATAGCTGGGCCTGTAGTAAAAGGATAACCTGTTGAGTTATTTAAACGGATTGAATGCCATACTTTTGGTAAATTTTCAAGTTCCTCGGTACTTTGTGTAACTTTGTCACGGTTAGATTCCAGCTCAACATCATAAATATGTTCATATTTTATTTCTGCTTTTATTAAGTCAACCATGGTTCTGTTACCTTTTTTTAGGGTTATATTTGGTAAATCATAAAAATATAGATCTTCCTGCTGGGCTATTTTATCTTCACGAAAAGCGCTATCTGAAATCCTCTCTGCCGATTCATAAGGCATCGCTGACTGAGTAGCGATATTATTAAGGTTATAACGGTTATTTACATACCCGTAATTATTACCTTGATTACTTAAGACTCTTAAAAATTCGTTTAAATCCTGATTTGAAGTCATAGGAGACTGAAGAAATGAATAAACAAAATTAGGAACACCCACCACCAGATGAATATTAGTTTTATCCAAATCCTGAGCATCATTAATAATATTGGCAGATAAAACTAATCTAGCTTTTTCATTATTTATCAGATCAATTTTATACGTAGGCATCCATCCTATATTTTTCTGCATATACATCATTTCAACTTCAGCATTTTTTACAGGTTTTTCAAACTCAATTTTGATAACCCTTTTGTTTTCTTCTTTGTGAAATTCATAAAGCGGAGTTTCAGAAAATTCAACCATTTTTATGTTAGTCAGGCCAATTCCCATTAATTTACCACGATTCATTATTATCAAAAGGTCTTTTTCTATCTTCTCAATTTTTGCCTCAAAAACTTCTCCTGTATGAAAGGTTATTTTTGCCATTTTGCCGAGATTGGCAATTATAAATTCGGAAACATTTCCAGCTTTAATTTTTTCTGAAACAGGATGGGTCGTGCTAATCAGAGATTTTATAGTGTTATTTTTAACTGAAAACCAGACTGTGCCAAATAGAGCTTCAGGAGGATTATTAATTGTTAATGTATTTTCTGTAGTTTGAGAATTTAGCTTTTTAATAAAAAAACCATTTCCATTTTTAAAAATACTCACATCATCGGCAGCAAAGGTATTACTGGAAAATGTAAAAAATAATGGAATAGTAATAGCTAAGGTTTTAAAGCATTTAAAATTTATTGTTTTTTTTATCATATTTGCAACCAAAAAGAAAATAGCTTCAAATTTTAATGATGAAAATGTTCTTCATTCTCACCGTTATCACTACAAAACCCTTTTCTGGTCGGGAAGTTTTCATGTGGAATTATTTTTATATTTGCTGGAGCTGGTACTTTTAAAGTTAAATCACTAACGGCCGCTACCAGTAACTTTGTACCTGTTGCCAGATAATCAAAATTTATTTTGTCCATTGTATCAGTTTTTTTATGATAATACTGATTGAAATCCTGGTTTACATATTCTTCGATCAGCAAAATTGAATTATAACCTTTGGTTTCGAATGAATAATGATCAGATCTGTCAAGACTGGTACGAAACAAAGGTAAATTAAGATTATGTTTTTCATTTACCATTTTATAGTAATCCCAGAGAAAACCCTGTGGTCTTGCTATTTCTACAGTTTTATCGCCATCTTTATCCCAACCAAGCATATCAACTATATGAACACTGTTCAGCTTCATATTGTTCTTTTTAAAATCAGCAGCTAATTGCTTACTACCAACTAAACCCAGCTCTTCCTGATCAAACCAGGCAAAAATTATATTTAGCTTACGAGTAGGCATCTCACTTAATATAGTTGCAGCTTCCAGTATCGCAGTTGAACCACCGGCATTATCATCAGCTCCCGGATTTGTAACAGAATCCATATGTGCTCCCACTAATATATATTCATCAGTTGTTTCAGTTGCCATTAGCTTGGCAAAAACATTAGCACCATTATTAAATCCAGTCTGATATAAATGTTCTTCAGCCTGAAGACCAATGTTTTTCAAAGCTGATTTCAAGAAGGTTCTGGTTAAGGTTCTACCTGTCTTACTACCACGTTCCTCTATTTTTTGGTTTTCGCCAAAAGTTTTGGCACCGGAAAAAATAGCAACATTTTCCTGCATTCTTTCTTTACTGACTGAATCTTCTACTTTGACAGATTTATTCTGAGTCTCAATTATTTGAGTATTGGAATTATTGACAGAGATTTCGGAAACATTTGAACTTGTACAGTTTGTTATTGCAAAAATACTCAAAAGAAAGATTGGTAATAAGTTTTTTTTCATTGGCTAAGAACCTGATTTGTTTTTATTATATTAGGTTAGGCCTATTATATGAATTAATTTTAATAAAGTCCAGACTTAAATATTTGATTTAGAAGAAAAATAAATCCCCTTATAAAATAGAAATGCTATAGTAAAATTTAAAACACTAATTCAAAATTTAAATTAAATGGCTAAAAATGAAAGATGAATCCTTGGAACAATTTAAAGAAATAACCAAATTGATTAATACAAATGTTGAAAAAGCTCAGGAATACGCAATTAATCTTTCTGATAAAGCGATAGAAAAATATCCTGAAGACAAAGACTTATATATCTATTTACAGGCTCTGGCAAATATTAATCTGGCAAAACCACTTGAAGCACTTGATTTATATAAAAAAATAAATTTTTTTTCCAAAGCATTTTCAACCTTTGGTGAAGCTTTTTTAAATAATGGTATTGCTAACTTTGCACGAGTTTTTTATGATTCAGGAAACTTTGCAGAATCCTTTAAAATAATTAGCCTAATAGAAAATTATTTAAATAAAACTGACGATATTTTTGCTTTGCATACCGCAGTCAGAATATATTTTGAGAATGATGAATTTGAAAAAATGAAAAAGGTATGTGAAAGAGTAACTGCACTTAACATAAATATTTCCCCTGATGGCTGGCATATTTCAAAAAAAGTAGCCAGACGATTATTTAGTTCGCTAGTTTTTGAAATTTTTTACTATTTTTATAAAGAAGATTTAGATAATGCAAAAAGCTATCTTAAAGAAATACTTAATAAGCTTGAATTAAATGGTAATGATAAAGAAAGTATTCAAAATCTTAAAGGGCTTTTAATATCAAAGCTTAAGCCTGAACTAACAAATAAAGAATCATTTTATCTTAGTAAAATAATGAGTCTTGAATTATAGGTTAAGGTATTTTTAATTTGATTAATCAAAAATTAAACGTTTATTACTTTATATATAACCTAGTCTTAAGAAAGATTCTAATAAATTAAACTATAAAGCTGATATAGAAAAGAATAAGGCCATCTGAAAAGGTTAAGGAAATGGTAAAAATTGAACAAAACTTAAATTATCAGGGTGGGCAAAATAACAATAGCAAAGATGATAATCAACAGAACAAAAAAGAAGAAGTAAAAAAAGTAGAAAAATCTTTTGCCTCAACTCTAAATAAAGATCTGTTTATTGGTTCTAAAGTATCCTCTTTATATACTTTTTCACCAATTGAAACAGAAAAATTTTCTTTTAAAAAGTTTATCAAAAGCATAAGAATATTTTTTATTAACTTTATCAACAGAATCTGGTGGGGACCTGATTACAACAAAGCTAAAAAGCCAATAATTAAAAAAGAATATGGGTTAGCAGAAAAAAAATCGGTTCTTGAGTTGTATAATAAATCTCCAATACCAGAAATTTTAAAAAAAGAGAAAAGAGTTGTAACAAAAAATTTGCTGAATTTTTCCAATTAGTACATTTTAAAACAAAAAGCTCAGGTTAACCTGAGCTTTTTGTTTTTATAAAAATAAAGCATTAAAAAAAGCCCTCCTGAGAGGGCTTTA
>CAYRDV010000093.1:8774-17248 GCA_964422885.1 uncultured Candidatus Sericytochromatia bacterium | reverse complement strand
AGTAAGTTCATCTGTTTCTTTAAGAGGATGATAGAGATCAAGCATTGGTTCAAAAAAGTATTTTTCCATAGAAGGATATTTTGAACTTAATCTTGATAAAGAGTTACCAACAATTTTAGCAACAGTTGTTCTGGCTGAGATTCGTACTTTTTCAACTTCTTCAAGGTTTGAAAGATAAAAGATGGCCTTTTTATTGGCAAGAGCAATAGTATCATCACGACTGAATTTCTGTTTGTAAAAATCGGCAATCCACATATCATCAACAGGTTCCTCTGTTTTCAGAGCTTCAAGTTGCTGTAAAATAACATCTCTGACAGTCTTGTTTTTTGCTTTTATTTCGATAAAAATCAAACGATTATTGTCTATATTATTTAATACTTTTAGTAAGTATCTTGAAATCTTTCCAGAAGTTCTTATTGATCTTAAAACCTTTAGTTTTTTCCTTTTAGGGCTAATTCCAATTTCATGTTCATGACCATTTATATGTTTTTTAGATGTTATATAGTTAAGAGCTATAGTTGCTGCACCAAGTGCCACTACTGGTAAAAATAAGGATCTCTTACTCAATTTTATTACCTCTTTGGCATTTTTCAGAAAAATTATTCATAGGTATTATATAACTTTATTGATTAGAATGAAAATTGTAGAAAAAATAAAGTAAATTTTCATTCTTAATAATATAAAAATTATTTTATTAAAAGTCCATAGTAAATAACTTTTTGTATACGTAAATTAGATAATTTAGGTCTAAATTATGCTATAATTAAGTTATATCTTTGCAAACAAATTAAATTATTATCAATAATTATATTTAAATGATAAGAGCATATAAATTAACACAATTATCAAATAATGACAAAGAAATAAAAATAATTGCAGTTATAAAAGAATATAGAATTACTGCTATTAATATTTCTGAAATTCAATGGTCTAACTTCTTCAAAACTAATAAATTTAACAAAAACCTCGACATTAAAAATGTAGAAAGTAAATTGTCAGAACGATACAAACAAACATGCCAGTATCAGGTTGTCGGTATTTTAAAATCTTATCTCTCAAATATTGCGAATCAATTTGTTGAAATTGTCTCTAAAGCTAATTTTGAACCAGAAACTAAAATGAAATTGTTCTTCATCAACAAATATCATTTATGGTTTGATAATCAAGCTAAATTAAAAGGAGAATGTTTCTACAAAGCTCAGCAACCATTGATAAATCCAGATTTAATCAAAATATCAAGAAAAATAATTAAACATCTTTTTAAGAAAAATAAAAAGCCTAATCTAAGTAAGATTAATCTCTCTCGTGATAAAAAAGTAGCTGTAATCGAAAAAAGTAAAGCATCAGAATTTGATTATTGGATTAAGTTATCCTCTTTGGAATTTAGAAAACAGATTTTAATTCCCCTTAAATCAAACCATTATTTTGAATCTATTCCAGGAGAATTAAAGAACTTTACCCAGATAAATCTCAATAAAAATAATGAGATATCAGTCTGCTTAATAAAAGATGTTCCTTCTCAGATAGATTTATATCACCCTGCTCAAGAAACTATCGGTATTGATATCGGATTAACTAACCTAATTACTCTTGATAATGGCAATATGTTTGGTAAAAATATCTTTAATTATCTAAAATATTATGACAAAATTATCACTGATTTAGCTAAGAATCTTCAGAAACAGAGTTTAACAAAGCTATCAGAGAATAATAGATATCGTTTACTGGTAAAAAAAGTAAGAACTTATTTAAAAAATGAAATTAATCGTATTATTAATAGAATCATTAATTTATACAAACCTAGAGAAATTGTTTTAGAAAAACTTGATTTCAGAAATATGAATCTATCCAAAAGATTAAACAGGATACTTTCTAAATTTGGTAAAAGCTATATAAATTCAAAGCTTGAAACTTTATCTGAAAAATATGGAATAAAAATTACTTTTATTAATCCAGCATATAGTTCTCAGGAATGTAACAGTTGTCATTATATTGATTCCAATAACAGAAAAAGTCAGGATAAGTTTATCTGTAAATGCTGTAACAGAAAACTGAATGCTGATGTAAATGCCAGTAGAAATATTATTGCCAGACGTTCTGGTAATTTTAGTATTTATCTTAAAAAACAAACTATCCTTAATATTCTTATCAATCTTTTTGCTGATAATATTAAGCGATTGCCACGCCTATATAGTAAGGCTACAATCTTAATTAATTCTAATTATTATTATAAAGATATGGTTTTTCAACCTACTCGGAATAAGAATATTAGACTTGATGAGGTTAAACTTTAATAGGGAACTTATAGAATCATTTTAATATTTCTATAAGTTTCAGTATTTTTTGATACTATAAGTATAGCAGTTTTTGGATTTTTTACTGGTAAAAAGTAGCCAAAAGATAATGTTAAAAGGTACCTCAACCTTTTTTAAAATCTATTACAAAGCTCAAGCAGAAGTCTGAATCACGGATAGGACGGATAAGCCTAAGACACGCTATGTTAACTAATTAGGCATTCCCGTTGGTCAAGGATAGACACAGATGAAAAAAACGTTCTTCCCTTTTCTTCTCATTCTTATTCTTCCTATTCACCTATCACTATTCACTTTTAATAAGGTTCGGTTGTATTCTCTCTTCTGGATTGGCCTTTGTAGTCCTTCGTGAAAAATAATAGCTTTCAATAGACTGGAAATGCTCAAACTAATTACACTAATTAATGCTTAGTAAAAATAAAAAAATAACTTATAAAATTTAATTGTCGGGGCGACCCGGCGGGTCGCCCTAACAGATATTGTTTTGTGATAAGTTATTTTTTAGAAATTACTTAATAAATAAGTAAGAGGACTATTATTAATTGTTTGGGCATTTCCCTTTTAGGCCAATATCTTAAAGTCCCCTCTCGATGTCAGAGAGGGGATTTAGGGGAGAGTTAGAAAAACAAGAAAACACTTTGTCACCAATTAACGCTCAAACGAATCTCTTTTATAAATTTAAAATTTATGTTTCATACAGGCACATAAACACTATAACCCCTGGGTGGAGCCCAGAAGTCTCCTGTTCCATCTTCATCAGTAACCTTTTCTTCAGGTTCTGAAGCATAATTATTACTTCCAAAAGCAACAGAAACAAACTTTGTATTTACCCATTTTGTTTTTACATTTGTTCCGTTCCACTTGTTGCCAAGATTATTTATTATCAGAATCAGACCTGTTTGAGAACCATACCCACCCCTCTGCATAATGTATAAATTATCATCCGCATACAATATTTGTGTCTTTCCACCAGCAAACTTTTCATGGGCTTCTACAAGTGCAGCAATACCATTCTTACTTCCTTCCCTCGCTAGTCCAAGGAAATAATAATCATACCAGTAAACACAGGGATAACCTTCATGAGTAAGGATAAAAGCATAAGCCAGTATTTTATCATTTTCATTTTTTATGGGCGAAGAACGATCTACATCATGGTTATCAACAAAAGTCACAGCAAATTCAGGCTTATCATGGACTAATACACCAGGATTTGCCAGTTCACTTAATTTAAAACCATATGTATCACATAAATCTTTTAACCTGAATCTCAGGGGAAAATCAAAGGCCCGGATTGGATTATCACAACCACCGTTAACATCATTCATCCAGTCGCCGATTATTTGTTCATCGCCATCAAAACACTCGCCCACACCAAAAACATTACTTTTATGTTTATATCTGTATTCCTGGATAGAATTAACAATCCAGGTGCCATAACCTTTGACATAATCATAACGGAACCCGTCAAAACCGATTTCTTCTATCAGCCAGCGGCAATACTCAAGGATTTCAGCATATACTTTAGGGTTTTTATGGCATAAGTCAGGCATGGCATTATCAGGGTCATTACCAAATACATTCTCATCACATCTTTTATACATTGAAGGATGAAAACATTCCCAGTTTCTTGTAAACTTTCCGCTTTTTGGTTCAAACTTTGTCCAGACTTGTTTATTTATGATAGGGTTAATTTCCTGACTATCAGCACCGTTATTATGGTTAATAACAATGTCCGCATATAACTCAAGGCTATTTTTATGAGCTTCTTCAATTAAATCAGTTAATTCCTGTTTGGAACCAAACCATGTTTTTACTGAATCTTTCTGGTCAAACTCACCAAGATCATAGTAATCATATGGGTCATAACCCATCGACATACCGCCAATGTTTGCGCCTTTGCTGGCAGGTGGTAGCCATAAGGCGGTAAAACCAACCTGAGATAATGATTCTACTTTGGACTTTATATGAGGCCACCATTGGAATTCTTTGTTTTCATGTTTGGGACAATCCCAATAAAATGCCTGCATCATTACACCCATGGTTGTTACCTCTTTATGAAATTCAAAGTATTTTAAATCTACAAAACAGTATACAAAAATGTTACAATATTGTATATACTTAACTGGAGGTTTTATGAATCAAAGTACGACTGTAAGAGTAAGTGAGGAAATAAAAAATAAATTAAAAGAAATAGCAAAAAAAGAAGGTGTTTCAATCCAATTTGCAATTGAAAAAGCTGTTAATTACTATCAAAGGATTACATTTCTTGAAGAATTAAATAAAGCATATGCTGAAAACAAAAATATCAATAAAGAGCCCGTATATGACTCTGCTATTAGTGATGGTCTTGATAATGAAGAATGGAATGAACATGGAGAACTTGTGAAAAAGGGTTATTTATAATGCCTGATTTAAAATTAAAACGTGGTGATATCTGGCTGGCTGACTTAAATCCCGTCAGAGGTCATGAGCAGGCAGGCAAAAGACCTGTTCTGATAATTTCCGATAATACATTTAATTCCGGTCCGGCTGCTCTGGTTATAATCTTACCTGTTACATCAACAGACAGAAATATTCCCGCTCATATAAAAATATTTCCTCCTGAAGGTGGATTAAAAAATAATAGTGTAATACTCTGTGATGCTATAAGGTCCGTTTCTAAAGACAGGTTAATATCTTACCTGGGAAAGGTAGAAGATAAAACAATTTCAGAAATTGAAAAAGTGCTTAGGATATTACTGGTATTATAAACGCTTAATTCCAGACTATACAAAGCCCAATCCTTTTCAGGGAATTGTAAAAAAGCTCAAAAAAATTTTATCAGTTACCAAAAGATAAAAAACAGGAAGTAGAGAAAATGGTCCAGCAGATTGAAGATTTGATTGGTTAAATAAGGATTTAATTAGTGATTTTACTGATCTTAAAGTTAATGATGAATATGTTAAAAGTGGAAAAAATATTAGCTCTGTAAAATTTATTATTCAGAATAAAAGTTTATCTTTTAACAATAGGTTAGACACATGGTCTGAAATGTAGATTTTATGGTATTGTTTTAAATAAAAAAAATAATTTTCCCAATTTTTCCAATTACTTTTGTTTTACAACCTGTAACATGGGATAATAAAATTTAATATTTAAACTTTAAGCAGAGGCCTTTGAATTGAAAAAATTTATTCAACTAATTTTTGTTTTAACAATGTCTCTATTACTTAGTAACTGTTATCCAGCAATTATTAGTCAAACCGAAACAAAAAAAGCTGTTACAGCCAAAATTCAGACTGCTATTGTGAACATTCATTATCCATCGGAAATTATTAAAAACAGGTTTCGGGTAAAGGCTGCGGGTTTTAGTGATAAATCTATAATCAAATTAAAAGTTTCGGCCATTAATAAAGGATTCAGTCCTATTTCAACAACTGTTGCCCTGGAAGACTCGAAACCATTGCCTGAGATTATATTAAAAGTTCCGCCTGTAAATGGTGTTATTTTTACATTACAGGGAATAGATTCATGTGACAATGTAGTTGTTGAAATGGAAACCGTTGAAAATATTAAGCAAGGTAACAATACTATTGATGTTAATTGGCCCAGCACATCTATAGCAAAAATTTTTAAGTTATTACCATTTAATACTATAGATATAAAAACTCTAAGTGATTTTATTCTTAATGATATCTCAGGCTACAATGCTCTAAAAAACACATATACCGGAGTAAACCCCATTTATATTGATATCTATGGTATTGTTGGTTCCCTCAAAGAGTCTGGTAAAATTCCAGCTCTAATTGAAAGTTTTAAAAATGAAGTAAAGGGCACTGTAGATATTGAAGTTAGGACATTTGGAGGAATTAATGTAACTGATTCATATGATATTGCAACTAATGCGTATAGTGCCTCAGTCCCCTTGTTAGATAAAAATGTTTATTCTGTTAATGGTATTGGAAGTGGGGTTTGGAATATTTATGCAACCAAAAAAGGCAGTAAAGAATGCCCGATAGTAAAAAGTTTTACAGTAAGTAATAATAAACTAAATCAAAAAATTACCATTACTCTGAGCCCACCTCCTGCTCCTGCATCTGGCGCTGTCACAAAAACTTATTCAGTGCAAAAAGTTTTTGCCAAAACATTTTCACAGCCTGTATTTTTAACCAATGCAAATGATGACTCAGGAAGAATATTTGTTGGTGAACAAACTGGTAAAATATTTGTCAGTAAAGTTGGTACAGAAGACTTTAAGGTTTTCCTGGATATTAGTACGATTATTACATCAACAGATGATAATGGATTATTAGGCTTTACCTTTCACCCGGACTACAAAAATAATGGATTACTTTATGTTTATTACACCACTAAAAGTGACCCGATACAAACAAGTATTTCCAGTTTTAAAGTGAATAAAAGTGCGCCAGATGAAGCAGATATAAGTAGTGAAGAGGTTATTTTAAGGTTTGACCAGCCAACTGGTAGTCTGCACAAAGGAGGAATGCTTGCTTTTGGCAATGATGGTTATCTTTATATAGGCTCAGGAGATGGCGGTACTTCGGCAGGCCCTGGAAATAACGCACAGGATCTCAAAAACTTATTAGGAGTGATTTTAAGAATAGATATAAATAATAAAAGTGAAGGGAAAAACTATTCAATTCCTGTTGATAACCCATTTTTAAAAAATGAGTCAGGAAACAGGGAAGAAATTTTTGCCTATGGTATGCGTAATCCCTGGAGATTCAGTTTTGATCAGGAAACCGGAAGGTTATGGCTTGGGGATGTTGGTGAAAATACTTATGAAGAAATAAATCTGGTTGAATCAGGAAAAAACTATGGCTGGAATATTATGGAAGGCAAACACTGTTTTCAAAACTTAAGTTGTGATGAAACCGGGTTAGCTTTACCCATAGAAGAAGTTGTTCACCCTGATTTTAAATCCATTACTGGTGGTTATGTTTATCGTGGCAGTAAATTTTCTGAATTGGTTGGTTCATATATTTATGGCGATTTTATAAAAGGCAAAATTTCATATCTAAAATATATAGATAATAAGGTTGATACGAACGAAGTTTTTATTTTGGTCAAAATAAATATTGTTTCATTTGGCATTGATCAGGATAATGAAATTTATATTGTTGATTATAAAGGGGGAATTTATCAGTTCCAAGAACTAGTAAAATAAGTTAAAGAGTAAACGTTAGAAATAAAATGGGTTAAGTTTTTAATTCTGAAAATTTTTTGAATTTTATAGAATGCTCAAACTTTCCTAAACTGGAATCTTCTTTGTTACACTAAAAGTTTTCGCAAACTTACTGCTGAGTTCCCGGCCAAGAACATTCTTCATAAAATTATTACATGCTACAAGCATTTCCAGGTTTATTCCAGTTTCAATACCCATTGAATGAAGCATATTAACCAAATCTTCAGTAGAAACATTTCCGGTAGCTCCCGGAGCATACGGGCAGCCACCCAATCCGCCCAATGAACTGTCAAAGGTTGTTATTCCCATTTCCAGACCAACCACAGCATTGGCAAGGCCCAACCCTCTGGTATCATGAAAATGTAAAGCTATCTGCTTTTTATCATCAATAACCGTAAAAATTTCTTTTAAAATATCCTGAACCTGAAGGGGATTGGCAATACCAATCGTATCACCAAGAGAGATTTCATAAACGCCAAAAGAAAGGATTTTTTTGACAATTTCTTTAACTTTGGAAATACTAACTCTTCCCTCATAAGGGCAACCAAAGACCGTGGATAAATAGGCTCTTATTTTAATATTATTTTCTTTTGCTTTATTAACAACATCTTTGACAATTTCCAGTGATTCTTCAATTGTCCGGTTTAAATTTTTCTTATTATGTGACTGACTGGAAGACATAAAAACTGAGACTTCTTGCAGATTAGCATCAATCGCTTTCTCCAAACCCTTTAGATTAGGTAATAAAGCCGTATAAATAACTCCCGGTTTTCTGTTAATAGTTCCAAATACCTCTGAAGAATCTGCAAGCTGAGGCGACCATTGAGGGTGAACAAATGCAGTTGCTTCAATTATCTGAAGACCTGAATCAGATAACATATTAATCATTGTCACCTTATTTTCAGTTGAAACCTGCACATCTTCATTTTGAAGGCCATCTCTTGGCCCAACCTCAACAATATTTACCTTTTCAGGAA
>CAYRDV010000093.1:0-8764 GCA_964422885.1 uncultured Candidatus Sericytochromatia bacterium | reverse complement strand
TTCAGGAAGATTGTTAAACATTTTTGTTTACTCTAAAATTACTAATGTATCACCTTCATTAACAAAATCACCGGAATCAATTTTTATTTCTTTGACAGTTCCTGCATCTTCAGCTGAAATATACATCTGCATTTTCATAGATTCAAGGCAAATTACATCCTGACCTGCATCAACCTTATCTCCAGGTGATACTAAAATTTCTAATACAGTACCTGCCATATTGCTTTTTATTTCCATTACTATTATCTCCTCACTTTAGAATTATCTTTACTTTAATAACTGTAACTCTGATAATATTAACACAATGTCTTTATTCTGCCAGCATCCGTATCAGTGGTATATATTTTAATTTTAATATTTCTCTGCTATCATTTGCAAGTAAAAGAAGTGAAGCAGCAAGCAAGCTTGCTTGTGAGGCGACAAGGAAGCCTTGTCTGTGAGGAAGAAGATTTATTTTATCTTCCTCCTCACTTCCTCCTCACTAAGATAGCTTTAGCTATCTGGCCTCACTGAACGAAGTGACCTCACTAAAACATTTATTATCCCTCTCTCTAATGTTCTAGAGAGAGGTTAGGAGAGAGTTAGAATGTACCCAACAGAACAATTTTGGAATGATAAATTTAAAAATGAAGAGTATTTTTATGGTACTGAGCCAAATGAGTTTTTAAAAAATAATGCTCAGATATTTAAAACAAATTCCAAGATATTGAGTTTAGGTGATGGAGAAGGTCGTAACTCAGTATTTTTAGCAAAAATGGGCCATAGTGCCACAGCAGCTGATGCTTCTTCTACCGGGCTTGAAAAACTAAAAATCCTGGCAGAAAAATCAGGTGTAAATGTTTTTACACGACATGAAGATGTTGTAACAGGTGAATGGGAAAAAGAAAACTGGGATGCCGTTATAAATATCTTTTGCCATCTACATTCAGAAGATAGATTTATAGTTTACAAAAAAATAAAAGAATCGCTTAATCCAGGTGGGATTTTTCTTACTGAAATGTTCAGTAAAGAACAGTTAAAGTATAAAACAGGTGGACCGCCTGATGAAGATATGCTGCTTATTACTGATGAATTTGCTAATTATTTTCAGGATTATAAAATAATTTATTTAAAAGCTGAAATAATTGAAATGGATGAAGGAAGGCATAAAGGAACTGGTTCAGTTATCAGGTTTATCGCTCAGAAGCCATAAAAATGAGGCGAGTTGTATTGCTGGGCTGTGGATTTGTTGGCATACACCTTTTAAAAGAACTGGAAAAACAAAATTTCCAGGTCTTTCCAACCAGCAGAGATCCAGATAAAAATCAGTTTTTAAAATCTCACCCAAACAAAATCAGGTTTGACATTAATGAGCCATTAACCTATCAAAATATACCTGATAATTGCGAGATTATCTGGTTATTCCCGGCAAAACCTCTGGCTAAGGTTATAGAATTTTATAATTTTATTGCAGCAAAAAGTAAAATCAGAATTGTCCTGGGAACTACCTCATCATATCTGGCAAAATCAGGAATTATTGATGAATCATCAGAGTTGGATTTAACCAAAGCCAGAGTTCAGGGAGAAAATTTTCTGCTATCGAAAGGAGCAGTAATTTTAGCTCTTTCAGGGATTTATAACAAAGAGAGGCATCCTTTTAGCTGGCTAAACAAAGGGTTAATAAAGAATTCAAATAAATCAGTAAATTTGATTCATATAAATGATATATCCAAAATAATTTTAGAAATAATGGCTTCTGAATTAAGTCAGGAAAGATTTAATGTCAGTGATGGTGTAAAATATTGGTGGAAAGATATCTGGAAAACAGGAAATGAAAAAGGTTATGTTTTTGCTGGTTGTCCGCCTGAGTCAGAAGCTGAAGACAGACTTATTTCAAATAATAAATTAAGAATTCTTTTGGGTAATTATAAATTTGAAAACTTTAATAAGGAGTAGAAAATGGAAGAAGCTATAAAAAATGACCATATTTCTTTGTCTGTCACCAATGATATTTTGACCAACCTGGGAATAAAGGATTTTAGTGATGTCATAGTCAGATGCCTGGTAAATGATAAAGGAAATGTAGAAATCCTGGTTCAGAAAAATACTTCTGAAAACAGGGAGCAGACATTTGATAATGAACTAACTCCAGAAAGAAAGAAGTTATTGGAAGAAGTTCTTAATCTACCACGAAATTTAAAATTAATGCTGGTTGCCCACTTAGCCAAAGATTTGATTTAAAAATCGATATTTAATTTTAACTGTTAAATAAGATTAAAAAAAAGTAAAATACAGACAAAACAATCATTAGAGCTTTATTAAACAAGTTTTTTCAAATAGCAAGAATGCCTCATATTTAATCTATAAAGTTGCTAATATGAATGTTATAAAGGCTTTGGCTGACAACATAAAGGAAATAGATTCTTCACAAAGGTTCAGAATTACAGGTAGTAGTACTTTGAGATAAATCTAATTTCTAAAAATTTTATGATTTTACATTTTACAGGTAATTTTTCATGTGTGATTTGTTAAGAAAAAACTATGCTTTAGATTCTTCAAAAATGACCGGAAGAAGTCAGGAAACAAAACAAGCTAATAATCCAAATCCTGAAAAAGAAATTCATCACTTTACCAAAAAAGAAATTGAAGCGACAAAAAAATTTGTAAACCTGGTTTCTCCAATTGCCTCAGCATTTATTTCTCCGGTTATGGATAATGTTGCGGGTATGTCTGCTGCTTTTACTGCTAAAAATCAGGATAAAAAAGGACTAAAAATTGAAATTACCGATAAAAATGGCTTTGGAGATACTGCTGGCAAAGAAAATGATTTAAAATTAAAAGCGAACGGAAAATTAAAAATTAGTAAAGACTCGTTGCTAAATGCGATAAATTTGGCACAAGGCTCTGTACTTAGTGGCACTGTTGATGCAACAATTGGTAAAATCTATTTTGATAAAGATGATAAATCCTATAATATTCCAATTAGTACAGTTGTTGATGATTTTCACTTAGATATTAAAACAGAACAAAATAAAGTAGTAATTAGGGTTGTCAATGCTCAAATAGCTGATGTTTTTGAAGATTTACTGGGTAAGGTTGAGAGCAAAATAAAATCAGCAAATCTTCCTTTTAAAGTAGTAAAGCATGATTTAAAAATGGATGGCTGGAAGATTATAGATTTACCAAGAATTGAGCTTATTCCAGATTTTAAAAATAAAGCTATTTCCAGCACCATGGAAATAAAAAGTTCCAATATAAATGAAAAAAATACCAAAGTTAATATTGATAATGATGGAAACCTTAATATTGAGCTGGAAAATGTTGAAATGGAAGGCCGTGAAACCATTCGTGATGCAAAGAAAAACATTATTCCAGAAAAATCCTCCGGTGATGCAGATCATGCCAGCATCATAATCGGAGAGGAAATAAAGATAAAGCCTCAGAAGGCTCATAAAGCAATGGGAGATGTGGAAATTAACATTGTTGGGGGAAAAGCTGATATAAATCTTGATGCAAAGGAATCTGATTTTAATATTAATGAACTTAATCTTGGTAAACAATTCTCCAAAAGCACGATCAAAGCAGATAATCTTCATGGGAAAATTACCCTGAAACATGATAACAACCTGGAAATCATACCTGCCAAAGTTCCCCCGGAGAAATTTTTTGAGCAGGATATTGAGGATGTAGTTTTTGACATTGCAAAAGTTGCCCTTCCATTATCAGGTCTGGGTGGAGTTGGGGTTGGCTCAACCAAAATGCTGGAAGTAATGAAAAAAACCCAACCAACAATTTATAAAGATAAAACCAGTAAAGTTCAGGTAGAAAATTTTGGCGGTGATCTTTCAATGGAACTTGAAGGACCAGGCAGAAAAGTAAAACTGGATGGAAAAGTTAATACAAATCTGGAAACCAAAAAAACAGATTTCGGTAATCCTGCACATAAGGATACTTCAAGCAATAAGTTTCAGCTAAAATTTGTTGGGAATATTGACACTGATTTTAAATACAATGATGGTAGTACTGAAGGTAATAAGAGCAAAATAGAAATTGAAGCCGGGAAAGATGAAAAAGGTAATGTTACTTTTAAGCAAAACATTCCTGAAACCAATGCTGGTATTGAAAATACTTTTAATAAAATGTCAAAAGGAACTCATCAGTTAATTATAGGCGGGCCTCAGTCTTTTAACAAATTAAAGGAAAAAGCAGAAAAAGCAAAAGAAAGTATTAATATCGAATCTTTTCTACTTAATGGAAAACCTGCTGATGAGTTGTCAGAAATCCTTGCCCGAAAAGCATCTCAGGGAGTAAAAGTCAGGCTTATTCTGGATAGTCAGTTCGGAGACAGAAAAGATACCAAAGGGGCTGTTATTACTCCAGGTAACGAAGGTGAATTTAACAAAGGAGCATTGGCTTTAACCAAAGCAAAAGAAGCTTTAATAAAAAAAATTACTGATGATAAAACCCTTAGTATCCCAAAGAAAAAGCAGCAAATTGAGAATCTAAATAATAATCTTGACTGGCGTATTCTTGAGCATGGCATGATGAGAATTGATCATCGAAAAATATGGGTTTTTGATGGCAAAGAAGCGATTACAGGTGGAGGTGTAAACCTGACTCAATCAGCGATGGGTGGTACTAAAAATGCAAATGGGAATACCAGTAAGCCAAAACATGATTCGATGTATGAAGTCCACGGACCAGTAATCAAACAAATACAGGAAGGCTTTGTTGGTTTCTGGAACCAAAATTCAGAAAAACCATTATCAAAAAAAGAAATAAAAGAACTGGTTAAAAATGAATCATTTCTTGAATCAGAAATGTTGAAGAATAAAAGAGGGAATAAGGATTTAAGCATAAGCAAAACTCAGGTTCTTTATACTGATGAAAAACATAAACAGATTTATGCAAAAATGATTGAACAGATTAAAAATGCCAAAACAAATATAAATGTTGAACATGCCTATATTGATCATCCTGATTTGCTTAAAGCCTTAAAAGAAGCTGTTGGTAACGGAGTTACCGTTAACATTCTTTTACCGGAAGAATCTGATGAACAGGATTTTGTAAAATTCAACAACTATGATGCGATTCAACAGCTTAAAAATAAAGCCACAGAAGCAGGCTCAAAAGGAAAAGTAAATGCTTATCTTTATAAAAATGATGTGGCATTTAACCATTCAAAACTGATGACTTTTGATGGTAAATCAGCAATTGTAGGTTCAGCAAATACCACAAATCGTTCTCTGGATAACCCGGTTCACTATAATAAAGAAATGGCTCTGTTTATTGAAGATGATAATTTTGTAAAAAATGTAGACCAAGACCTTTTCCAGAAAGATATTACTGATAGCAGTATAGATTTAAATGTTCCTACTAACTGGGAGAAATATATCAAAAAGAATCAGGCTAAAATTGATAAATACAAAAATATAGATGGCGTGTCCTAATCTATTAATCACCTTGCTTTAACGAAGGATTTTATTAAGCTGTGAAGCATATTTAGTGTAATTTGTTGCACTTTTCAGGATTCTGGCTGCTTCAGCTTTTGTCAAGGACAAGCCGTTAAAGTAAGAGCTTTGTACCCATATACCAGCATCACCTCTTTTACCAAATTGGTTATCGTTAACTTTAATATTCATAACCAGATGAAAATGGCTGCCAGGGGTCAGATCACCTTTGGAAAAATAGATAAGCAAAGCATTCTTATCATGATTGATACTATCACTTTTAACAGTTATTTCATTTTTCATAACTCTCTGAAAGGTAGCTTCCTTCTTCAGCCCAAAGGTTTTCTCATCAATTAAGTCACCAAAACTTGAATCTATTGAGCTTACCGAAGCAATCTGCTCTTCTAAGTGGACAAAAGCAGGTGCTGCCTGTCTGGAACAACCTGTTAATAATCCCAGGAGTAAAGTTAAAGTTACTATCTTTTTCATTTTGCAAATCCTCTTACTTAATATTTAATTATTTTCATCTTAACCTAAATTTTATAATTACAATATCACCCTAATGGGTGATTTTTTTTGGGGGCTCCTAAAACTATATTATTTGATAAAATAAACGTTAGATGAAATGGCTGGGAAATTACGTTGGGAACAATACTAAATAAATTTTTTGGTGAAGATGATATACATTTTTAAACTTGATAACGAGTTTAATATTCCCCATTTCTTTAAAAATTGAAAGGGTATAATTCCAAAATTTGGAAAAATGTTTCTGATACTTGCTACAATAAAGTTAGATAGATTTTAATTAAAGGTAGCAGAAATGAAAGAAATTTCTTTAACAATAAAAGCTCCCAATGATGTGAGAGATGAAGAGTTTAAGGAAGAAATAGCTGTTTCTCTTTATAAAAATAGGATTCTTTCTGCTTATCAGTCCAGATTAATTGTAGGAATAACAAGACGAGAGTTTGAAGAATTACTGGCAAAGTATGGTGTTGCAATAGCTGATGAGCCAGATCAGGAATAAAAAGTAAATTAAAAAATAATGAAGCAAACAGTTGTTAGTAATACAAGCCCCATGATTACTCTTTTTGAAACATTGCCTGATGGTGAGTTGTTTACCAGAAAGCTATTTGATAAAATATTAATTCCTGAAGAAGTTATTAAGGAACTTATTTTTAAAACTTCTTTAACTTCTGAAAATTATTTAAAACGTTATAAAATAGATGATTTGATTGAAGTTAAGCTTATAGCTTATGATTCAACCATTCCAGGTATAGATACTTTAGATGCAGGTGAAGCTTTTGCAATAAGCCTTGCTCTAAGAGAAAACTTCACTCTTATTATTGATGAAAATAAAGGACGGAAAGTTGCTTCTGCTGTAGGTTTAAATATTGAGTATTCTTCAGAACAAATTGTTAAAGCGAATAGAAAACAATTAATTGAAAAAGTTGAAGCTGAAAATAAATTAAAATTACTTTTTGATACCAAAAGAATTGGTGAAAACCTTTATAAGAGATTATTAACAGAATTAGATAAAGTATAAAATTAGCTCCAGATTTAAAAACAGTTATAATTGCCAATAATAAAAAGTCTAAGCAATTAAACTTTAGGCTTCCAGAAGAAGAATACCAGGCTTTTAAGTATACAGCTAAAGATTTGCAAATTGATGATACTGATTTATTCAGATTAATAATGGTTTTTGTAAAAGAGATTAAAACAAGAAGGCAATAACTCCCTGAATATCGGAGCAATGATTCTGAATACAGAGTAGATTTATTTAGTCCTTTCTCTATTTTATACTCTGATATAGTACAGAATTAATTATTAGAATTCCAGAAGTAAATTTGTTAATGTTACAATGTTAGATATTTTAAACCCTTTATTATTTGATATTTATAAAAATAATATAAAATGAAAAAAATACTTTCTTTATTCTTACTTTTAACTCTTTTTACATTTTTCATTAAAGTTTTCCCTTTATATGCTCAAGATATTCATTTAGGTATACAGGATGGTCATTCTCAATCAGTACCATCATTAGCATTTAGTCCAGATAATAAATACTTGGTAAGTGGTAGTGAAGAAGATAATTTGAAATTATGGGAAATATCATCTGGTCATCAAATTTTTTCATTTAAATCGGAGCCTGTACATAGTTTAGCTTTTAGCCCAAATGGTAAATATTTTGCAACAGGAAATTTTAATGGAACTGTAAGTTTATGGGATCTTTCCAAAAAAGAAATTTATTCAACTTTTGAAGGCCATTCATATTGGATAAATTCAGTTTCTTTTAGCCCTGATAACAATTATATTGCCAGTGGAAGTGATGATATTAGTGTTAAGGTTTGGGATGTAAAAACAGGAAAAGCAATTAAAACTTTTAAAGATTATTTACCAAGAACTTTATCCTATAAACCGTATGGTAATAGTATTGTTATAGGAAATGCTGATAATACCATTAAGATTTTGAGCGATAAAACAGGAAAAGTCTTAAAAGAGTTAAATGGTCATACCAACTCCATTAATTGTGTAAGGTACAGTACTGATGGTAAATACATTGCCAGTGCAGGTAATGATAAAACGATTTTTATTTGGGACGCATTTACTGGTAAAAAGTTAAAAGAAGTGACTACTCCCTCAACTAACCTAACGGTATAGTTGGGGCTTCTAAGGATTTACTCCCAGAGACTGTAGCCCCAGTCTCAAAATATTTACAGCAGCATTATGATCTCTATTGGCAACAAATCCACATCCACATATATGAGTCCTTGTTGATAATGATTTCTTTACCATTGCTCCACAATCAGAACATTCCTGAGATGTGTACTGAGGGTTTACTGCTATTACTATTTTACCTGCTTTTTTAGCTAACCATTCCAAAGCATTGAAAAATATTCCCCATCCTGCATCATTTATTGATTTATTCAATCCTGCTTTCGCTGATGCTCCATTAGGTAAATAAGTGGCAGGTGAAGTGTGACCAGTGACGGGATAAGATTCATTATTTTCTTTCTCGTCACCTGTCACTTTAGACCCTTCACTTAATTTGGGTTTGGGTCTTCTGACAAGGTTTTTAATATTAAGTTTTTCATGAACAATCACATCATAGTTTTTTACAAGTTCTGATGCTTTTTCCATGATAAAACCTAATCTTTTATATTTAACCCTGAAATGAGCTTTTTTCAATGCTTTCAATACTTTCAGATATTCAATTGTTCCTTTCTTAAGATTAGAAAGCTTTCTCTGTAACCTTTTAAGATTATTTTCAGCTAATCTTAGCAATCTTGGAGCAGAGACATTTTCATTATCTGAAGTATAAATAAAATCTATTAATC
>CAYRDV010000092.1:0-17439 GCA_964422885.1 uncultured Candidatus Sericytochromatia bacterium | reverse complement strand
AACAGCCGCCATTGGTGGTGGGAATATGATAATCAAAATGCTTACCGTCTTCATTATAAAAATGATACAGAAACAGAATTATTAAAAGAAGGCTCATTAATTTCAGGTCAGGCACCTTTAAAAATAAAGTTTAACCCTGAAGAAAGTGGCGAATATTTCCTTGAAGTTTCTGATATTTCAGCAAAAAATGGGCATACAGCAGGATTTTTCTTTAGTGCCTCATTTTGGGGTAATTCAGGAAGTGGCCCAAAAGATGAAGGAGTTCTAACCTTAAAATCTGACAAAAATAAATACAATCCTGGTGATACAGCAACAATCAGTTTTCCTGCCCCTGAAAAGGGAGAAATACTAGTATCAATAGAAAAGGCGAACAAAATATTAAAAACATTCTGGTATAAGGATAAAAGGCTTGAAAATGAGGCAAGGGTAGGTATCAAAATTACACCTGATATGATGCCAACTTGCTACTTTTCCGTATCGGTAATACAACCACATTCGCAGACAGCAAATGACCGGCCAGTACGTATGTATGGAGTTTTACCTGTAAATGTTGAAGATCCACAAACTCATCAAAATATTGAATTAAAAGCACCTGAGATAATACAGGCAAGAAAGCCTTTTGATATAGAAATTCAAACCAGGGATAAACAACAAACCCAATTTACAATTGCTGTTGTAGATGAAGGTTTACTGGATCTAACCAATTTTCAAACTCCCGATCCCTGGCAGGGATTTTATAAAAAACTAAGATTAGGAATCAGTACTTATGATCTTTTTTCTTTTGTTATCGGAGCAAACAAAGGTGATATCTTCAAAACATTTTCAGTAGGAGGTGACTTGGATTACAGGATTAGCCAACAGGAAATGAAAAAGGTTAAACGGTTCAAACCTGTATCACTGTTTAAAGGACCAATTATGACAGACGAAAATGGTTATGCTAAAGTAAATTTTGAAATGCCCGAATACCTTGGTTCTGTGAGAATTATGGTAATTAGTGCCAAAGGGAACAGATACTCAGGAGTAGAGAAAGCAGTGCCTGTTAAATCAGATTTAATGATCCTACCAACCTTACCAAGAGTTTTGGGGCCAAATGAAAATATTATTATTCCTGTTACTATTTTTGCGACAAAAGATAATATTAAAAATGTAAAAGTCTCGATAAAGGTTGAGGGGCCAATTTCCATTGCAGATAAAAATTCAAAGGAATTAATTTTTTCTGGAGCAGGAGATCAGGATGTTTTATTTAAACTTATTACACGCCCTGCCGAAGGAAAAGCAAAAATAACTATCACTGCATTATCAGACAATTTTAAAGAAACGAATACAACTGAAATTTCTGTCAGACCATCTTCACCTAGAATTTTTTCTGTTGAAGAAAGGGAGGCTTCTCCAGGTTCAACAACTAATATGATATTTCCCAATAAAGGAATTGAAAATTCAAATCATGCAATTATTTCAATTTCCGGTAACAAAAAAGTTAACATTAATAATCGGCTGCAATGGCTGATGGAATATCCATATGGTTGTATCGAACAAACTGTTTCAGCCGTATTTCCACAGCTATTTCTCAAAAATTTCATCAATTTTGATACCCGTGGTGAAAAGAAAATAGATAACCACATTAATGAAGCAATAATAAAATTAAGAAAATTTCAGATTAATAATGGTGCTTTTTCTTATTGGCCTGGTCAAAATGAGACTTCTGCCTGGGCAACAAACTATTCCGGCCATTTTATGATTGAGGCTCAAAAGCTTGGTTATCATATATCTGAAGATGTGATAGAAAATTGGTTCAAATTTCAAAAAACACAGGCCAGAAGCCTCCAGGATAATCTCATGGAAAGGTCTTACCGGATTTATCTGCTTTCCCTTGCAGGTCAACCTGAGTTTGGTGCAATGAATCTCCTAAAAGAAAATGAGCTGAACAAAATGAATAGTACTGAGAAATGGCTTCTTGCTGCTTCATATAAGCTTGCCGGAGATACCCGAACTGCTAATCAGATTATTGAACAGGCTGGGATCGAAGTAAAAGATTATGTAGAAACAGGTGGCACTTTTGGTTCTGGTTTGCGTGACCGGTCAATAATTCTGGAAATGCTTGTTTTATTTAACCAAACTGCTAAAGCAGACAAAATTTATAATGAAATTGCTTCCAGATTGTCATCAGATGAATGGTATTCAACCCAAACCATAGGATATGCCCTGATGGCTCTGGGTAAATATATGCAGGCCAATAGTACTGATTTTGTAAAAAACCCGCTTTTAGCAGGGTATGTCCTTTTACCAGATGGTAAAAAGATTAATTTTAATTCAAAAAGTATAAAATTTTCACAGACTCTTGATGATCAATTTTCGGGAAAAAATCTAAAGGTTTTCATTGATAAAAAGACTAATATTAAAAGAGCTTTTATTAATCTTGAATGGAATGGAATACCAATTAATCCTGATATAAAAGATTACAGTAATAATTTAAGATTATCAGCTGAATGGTATGATGAAACTGGAAAAATTATTAATCCTGGTAAAATTCGACAAGGACAGATATTCTGGGGGCACTTTAAGGTTGAGAATACCAGCGGTGTTAATTTGTCAGAACTTGCTCTGGTCCAGGTAATTCCTTCTGGATGGGAAATTGAGAATATTCGTTTAAGCCAGGAGGATGCCCCGGTCTGGATGAAGAATTATAAATTAAATCTGGAAAAATATTTAGATATAAGAGATGACAGAATTATGTGGTTTTTTGATTTACCACATTCACAATATAGTTTAGATTTTATAGTAAAATTAAATGCTGTATCTAAAGGTGAATTCAGTTTGCCACCAACGATTACAGAAACTATGTATAATCATAATTATAGAGCTACAATTAAAGGGAGTAAGGTGTTAGTAAATTAAATATAAAATTTATTAGTATTTTAATACTTTACTCCAGGATACTGGAGCCTGATTCTGAGTACAGAATTAGCAGGGGCCCCTCAAAGTGGGGATTTATTTTAGTTTTTATGATAATTTACTGATGCTAAAGTGTTAAAAAAGTGTTAGTATTAAATTAATTAGGATAGGGGAATATAAAAATACTAAGTTTTTCAGATATTCTCTGTTGAGTTTATACAAAGCATTTGAATTTTTTTATCATATTATTTTATTAATATTAAGGTTTTTGGGAATTTATCATTTTTGATATAACCTCCAGGAGCCCAGTTATTTAACTTAAATTATATGGAAATATAATGAAAAAGCTAATAGTATCAGAAAACAATATTCCATTTAAAGAAATTTTTCTGGAAAAAAATAAATATACGATTGGCCGTGCTCCTAATAATGATATTACAATTCCATGTGAGAAGATATCTTCTATTCACGCATTTATCATTGATATTAACGGGACATATTTTATTATTGATAATGATTCTACCAATAAAGTTACTGTTAATGGTGAAATAATTGAAAACAAAGAGTTAAAATCAGGTGATAAAATTTTTCTTTGTAATGAAATCAGCCTGATATTTGAAACTGAAGAATGTTTGACTTCGGCAATGATCAGCATAGATAAGGAAGATTTGTTAAAACTAAAGAAGGTAACAAATCAGATCATTTCTCTGGATAATCTACAAAATATTCTTGATATAGTGCTAATTGAAGTTGTAAATCTTGTAAATGCTGAAAGAGGATTTATAGCACTGATTGACGACAATGAAAACCTTATTTTGGATACAGCAATTAACTATAATATTTTTACAAAAACCAAAGATAAAAACAGAATTATATTTTCAGAATCAATAGTAAGAACTGTTATTAATACAAAAGAAAGCATTTTTATCAGTAATACCCTTAATTCAGGAGTTGATATCACAAAAAGTATTTCTGAACTTAACCTTAGAACAGTAATGTGTTCACCATTAATTTTCAGAAACAGATTAATTGGTGTTTTATACGTAGATTCTAAATTTATTACCGATTTTAATGAAATAGAGCAGGTATTTTTTACAATAATGGCGGATCATGCAGCAATTGCCATTGAAAATTCCAAATTATACGATCATATAACTCGTTTTAATAAAACCCTTGCTAAAGAAGCTTATGAATCCTCTGAACGATACAGGCAGCTTGTTGAGAACTCACCTGATGCAATTTTTGTACAATGTGAAGGTAAATTTGTTTTTGTAAATCCTGCTGGAATAAAACTCTTTGGTGTCGAACTTATAGAAGAATTACTTGGATAATCAATTATTGAAACGGGTCATAAAGACCATCGGGAAACATTTTTTAATAAAATTAATCAGGGACTTGAGAATTATGGAGGAGTAGTTACTATTGACGAGAAATATATTAATCCTGATGGGAAAACATTAGATATTGAACTAACAGCGTCTCATTTTATTTATCAGGATAATCTTTCAATTCAGGTAATTATGCGTGATATCACCGAGAAAAAAAGAATGGATGAAGAATTACAAAAGGCAAGCAAAATTGAATCTATTGGAATACTTGCAGGTGGTATTGCCCATGATTTTAACAATATTCTAACCGCAATATTAGGTAATATTTCCCTTGCCAAATTACCAATTTCTCCTGAGGAAAAAACCTTTAAACGTTTATCTGAAGCAGAGAATGCATGTATAAGAGCAAAAGATTTAACTCAACAATTACTTACATTTTCCAAAGGGGGAGCACCTTCCAAAAAGCTTGTATCAATCAGTAAGTTGGTTAATGATTCAGTAACCTTTGCAATAAGGGGAACAAATGTTAGCACTAACTTTATTATTCCTGAAAAAATATGGGATATTGAAGCTGATGAAGGACAAATCAGCCAGGTTCTTTTTAATTTAACCATTAATGCAGCACAGGCAATGCAAAATGGAGGTGAATTATCTATAAAACTGGAAAATGTAGAAATAGCTAAGGATTCCCTTTTACCATTAAAAACGGGAGATTATATAAAAATAGTATTAAAAGATAATGGAATTGGTATACCAGAAGAGTTTATTTCTAAAATATTTGATCCCTATTTTTCTACAAAGACAAATGGAAGCGGACTTGGTCTGGCTACTTCTTATTCGATCATTAAAAAACATGAAGGATATATTTCTGTGGACTCAAAACCAGGTGAAGGTACAACATTTACTATTTATTTACAAGCCAGTAACCAAAAAATTGAAGAAATTAACATCCAAAACGATGAAAAACCTTCCATAGAAACAGGTAAAATACTTGTGATGGATGATGAACAGATTGTTAGGGAAGTTATTGGAGAAATGCTGGTCAGTCTTGGTTATGATGTCAGCTTTTCCAAAGAAGGTAAGGAAGCAATAAAACTATATAAAGAAGCAATGAACTCAGGAGAGAAATACGACTTTGTAATAATTGATCTGACAATCCAGGGGGGAATGGGAGGTAAGGAAACCATATTAAAATTAAAAGAGCTTGATCCAGATATATATGCAATTGTCAGCAGCGGATATTCCAACTCGACAATTATTTCTGAATACTCTAACTATGGTTTTAAAGAATGTATAAAAAAGCCTTATAATACCTTAGAACTGGCAAATACATTAGCAAAACTTAAAAAACAAAAATTATATAAAAATTAGATTCTAAAATGAAATTTTAGAATCTAATTTTGTTACTTACCATTTTGGAGTTGATAGGATAAATTTTTCAATAATACTTCTGTCCATAGGTTTGGCAAAATAATATCCCTGCCCATATTCACAGTTCAGATTTCTAAGCTGAATTAATTGCTCTTCGGTTTCAATACCTTCGGCAATAACTTCCATACCAAGATTTTTGGCCAGAAGAATAATAGTTTTAACAATTTCCAGGTTTTCATCATTAGAACCAATTCTGCTAACAAAAGAGCGATCAATTTTTAAAGTATTTACCGGAAATCTATGTAAATAACTTAAGGATGAGTATCCTGTGCCAAAATCATCAATTTGAAGCTGAATATTAAGATCCCTAAGTTGGAATAGCATGGATCTAGCTGTCTCTGCATTTTCCATAATAGTACTTTCAGTTATTTCCAGTTTTAGATTATTAGCTTCCAGTTCAGTCTCCTTAATAATCTGATAAATCTGTTCAATAAGATGTGGATGTGAAAACTGTTTTCCAGAAATATTAACACTGATAGTTAAAGGTTTTTCAAAAGGAAACTGGTTTTGCCAGATTTTTATCTGGGTACAGGCCTCTTTTAAAACCCAATGTCCAATTGGAATAATCAGTCCTGTTTCCTCAGCAATAGGAATAAATTTATCAGAGGGAACAAAACCTCTTAAAGGGTGCATCCATCGGATCAAAGCCTCAAATCCAATAATTTTTCCGGTATATAGAGAAATAATTGGCTGATAATGAATTAAAAATTCCTGTCTTTCAACAGCTCTGCGTAAATCCGTCTCTAATTGTAATATTTCAATAGCATGGGTGTGCATTCCTGAATCAAAAACTTCATGTCTTGCTCTTCCCTGAGTTTTTGCTTTATACATAGCCAGGTCAGCATCTCTGAGTAATTCTTCCGGTTGCTCATGAGCCGATGAACCTATTGCAATACCAATACTGGCACTGGTAAAGACATCATGACTATTCAGGCTAAAAGGAGTTTTCAATTCTTTTTGAATTCTCCGGGAAACCCTTATCGCATCATTTGTATCTACAATTTCTTCAAGTAAAATGGCAAATTCATCACCACCTAGCCGGGCAATAGTATCTTCAGGGCGTAAACAGGTTAGAAGCCTTTTTGAAGTTTCAATCAAAAGTAAATCACCAACCGAATGTCCAAGGCTGTCATTAACAATTTTAAAACGGTCAATATCTATAAATAATACGGCAAAAAGATATTCTTTTTTTCTTCGTGAATAACTAATACATCTTTCAAGGCGGTCAATAAAGAGAGAACGGTTTGGTAATCCGGTGAGTGAGTCATGAGAAACATTATGCAATAATTTTTCAAGCATCTGCTCAGTAATTTTATGGCTGGTAATATCTGCCTGTGAGCCTGCCATCCTATAAGCATTTCCTTCAATGTTTCTGACAGCAATGCCCCTGGTAAGCATCCAGCGATAGGTTCCATCCCGGTGTAAAAGCCGGTATTCACTTTCAAAACGATGAGCTGTGCCTTCAAGATAAGAGAAAAATTTACTTTTTAAATTGGTGATATCATCAGGATGAACCCGTTTAAACCATTCCTCAAGAGTTGCTCCTATTTCATTTTCTTCAAATCCAATCATAGTTTTCCAACGGGAGGAAAAATACATTTCATTTGTTTTGATATTCCAGTCCCAAAAACCATCATTTGTTCCCTGAACTGTAAGTGTGTAACGTTCTTCACTTTCCCGTAAAGCATCTTCTGTTTTTCTTAATTCAGAAATATCAATGACTATTCCTCTTAAACCAATAGTAATATTTTTATCATCATTAATAATTTTAGAATAAATTAAAACAGGGAATAAGGTGTTATCTTTTCGAATGGCTGTATATTCACTAAAACCAAGGTTTTCTCCATTTAGTGCCA
Source organism: uncultured Candidatus Sericytochromatia bacterium (assembly GCA_964422885.1). Classification (GTDB taxonomy): domain Bacteria; phylum Cyanobacteriota; class Sericytochromatia; order UBA7694; family JACMQJ01; genus CAYRDV01. Next base: position 9,932 of record CAYRDV010000092.1, on the reverse strand, counting down.
TTTTAATGTTTTCTTTTGCCTTTTCCTGGTCTTCAGGAATAAGCATATTTAAAATACTTAATCCCTGGGCAAAATCTTCTGTGGTATAACCAAAAGACTGATGCCCGTATTCATTTACGAAATAAAGGTTAGAATCCTTATCCATCTCAAATATAGTTTGAGGAAGGGAATTAGCAAGTTCCTTATATTTTTCTTTACTTTTAATCAATTCATCTTCTACTTTTTTCCTCTGTAATTCAGCTGAAGCCCTTACAGCAAGAAAACGCATTATTGATTTATAAGTTTCATTCTCTTTCATTGGTTTATCATGAATTACACCCATAAAACCAAGAATTTTATTATCAGAGTCAAAAATAGGAATACCAAGATAACTTTCACCACACCATTCTTCCAGCATTCTGTCATTTGGAAAAAGTGTTTTTAAATCCGAAGGGTAATAGACAAATTCATTGCCAAGCAATTTTTCACAAGGGGTGTTTGTAATTTCATATTCAACTTGTTCCCCATAATGATCCATAATCCATGAAGAAATAACCCTTGCTTTTTTATCACCCGGATCAAAATATTCACAGATAAATGAACAACGAACTTTTAATGTTGTTGCCAGCTGTTTTACCAGTAATTTAAAGAAGTCTTCACCAATTGAAGTAGAGGTACTTTCAACAATTAACTGAAATAACTCTTTTGCCTGTTTTTTTTCAGTTATATCATGAAATATTAATACAACACCTGTCAGACTATTTTCATTATCTTTTAAAGGAGAAGCACTACATGTAATAAATATTTCCTGCTCCTTTTTATTTATCATAAAAATATCTTCAATTAAATTTATGCCTATCCCTTCATTAATCACTCTGGTAACAGGATCATCTATTTTTGAGTAATTTTTTTCTGAGAAAATATCTAAAATCTCAAAAATATTTTTTCCAATAGCATCTTCTTTTTTCCAACCTGTAAGTTCCTCTGCTGCAGGATTCATAAAAGTAATCTGTTTTGATTTATCGGTTGTAATTATAGAATCACCTATACTATTAAGGGTGGTAGAAAGCCATTCTTCATTAGATTTTAATTTTTTTTCAATTTTATGTTTATATAAAGCAATTTCAATATTAATATGTAATTCTCGTTCCTCAAAGGGTTTAAGTATATAACCAAATGGTTCTGTTATTTTTGCCCGGTTTAAGGTGTTTTCATCTCCATAAGCAGTAATATAAATTACAGGAATATTACAAAGTTTCCTTATTTTTTCAGAAGCAGTAATACCATCCATTTCATCCTTTAACATAATATCCATGATTACAAGATCAGGCCTTAAATCAACTGCTTTTTTTACTGCATCCGCACCGGTAGAAGTTACACCACAGACAGTATAACCAAGATTTTTTAATCTTGTCTGAATATCCTTTGCGACAATACTTTCATCTTCAACAACCAATATTTTAGTATCTGTCATTTTTTAACCTTCCATGGAAATAATACGTTGAAAATGAACATACTATAACTTATTGTCTTAAGAAATTTATTAATCATGGGCAATGAAAACTGAATCCTATATCATCTAATTAAAAACTACAAATAGTACAATCCTTATCAATTTTACAGTTATAAGCAAGAATAAATATAAAAACTTAACTATTTTTTGCAAATTATCTTTGGTCTGTCATAGGCCATTTCATTAAGCCCCTATTATACTGCACACTTTAGAGATTTATTAAAAAATATTTCGCAGTATTTTTTGTTTCATCCAAAGGTCAATTAATATTAAACAAAATTTAATTTTTTATCACTTTTTTAATAGGATCGGGTTCAATACCAGTAAACCTTTTAGTGTAGGTTGGAATTAATTTTACCACCACTTTTTCAATATGTTCAAAATCAAAATTTCTGGAATGCTCAATTAATTCATTGATTTCCTGAATTAAAGTTTCCGAATTAATCTCTAAATATGATACAAGTATCTTATCATGCTTTGTATGAGAAATATTTTCAGTTTCCATAAAAAGTTCTTCATGTACTTTTTCACCATTTCTTATACCAGTGAAAATAACAGGGATCTCTTTTTCAGAATATCCCGAAAGTTTTATCATATTTAATGCCAAATCAGTTATTTTTATTGGCTCACCCATATCCAGGACAAAAATCTCTGAGCCTGTACCAATGGCAGAAGCTTGCATAACCAGCAAAACAGCTTCAGGAATAGTCATAAAATATCGGGTCATTTCCTTATCAGTAACAAAAACAGGGCCCCCTTTTTTAATTTGTTCCTGAAATATTGGAATCACACTCCCCCTGCTCCCGATTACATTACCAAAACGTACAGTGATAAATGATGTACCAGAAAATTTATTAAAGTATTTTACGACAAGTTCAGCTAGCCTTTTGGTAGTCCCCATAATACTTATCGGATTTACGGCTTTATCAGTGGAAATATTAATAAATTTTTCCACACCATATTTATCTGCCATTTCCACAAGAACCTTTGTTCCGTAAACATTATTCAAAATAGCTTCACAGATATTTTCCTCCATTAATGGAACATGCTTATGGGCAGCTGTATGAAATACGATCTCTGGCTTATATTCACTAAAAATTTTTTCTATTATATTTTTATCTTTGATATCGGCAATTATCCTAATTAACTCGACTTCGGTTTTCATTTCTGTAAGTTTATTACTTATTTTAAAGATACTATTCTCACCATGTCCAAGAAGTAACATTTTCCCAGGTTTAAATTTTATCAGCTGACAACATAACTCAGAACCGATTGAACCTCCTGCTCCGGTAATAACAATTATTTTATCTCTGACAAGATACTCAACTTCTGTTGTATCTATAACAATCTGCTTCCTCCCAAGTAAATCTTCAATCTGTATTTCCCTGATATGACTTACTTTTACATCTCCTGCTATTATTTCTTGCATTGAAGGGATTATTTTAATCTCAGCTTCAGTCTTATTACAAATTTCCAAAATTTCCCTGATTACGTTTGCTTTAGCAGAAGGAATGGAGATAATAATTATATCGACTTCCCAATCTTTAACAACACTTGGGATGGAGTTTCTATTTCCAAAAACCTTTACTCCACTTATTTTTGCTTTATACTTTTGTGGATCATCATCAATAAAACCAATTGGCATATAGATATTCTCCGGGTAACGAAGCATTTCTACCACCAGTGACTGCCCGGCATTACCGGCACCTACAATTAAAACTCTCTGTTTTGAACGAGTTGAAACATTTATTATTTCGCGAGAAAAACGCCTACTACTTCTTACTGTCCAAAAAGCGATAAGCATTAAAGACCATTCAAAAATAAATATTGAGCGGGGAAAACTGGCATTATTAGTCAGATAGACAATTAAAATAAAGACAACAGAGCCAATTGTGGTTGAATAAACAACACTCAACATCTCCCGCATCCCAAAGTATTTCCAAAGATGGTAATAAAGTCCCATAAAATAATTAGTGGCTATTCGGACAAGCGGTAAAATCGGAAGGAAAAACCAGAATTGTTTAAAATGCACAGTCGGGATAGACCATTCAAACCTGACAAAAAAAACAGTTATATATATTGCAAGAACAAGTAAAATATCAATAGCAACCTGACCAATACGAAAAATAGGTATTATTGTCTTTATTGCCATAGCTAATTTAAAATTCCTAAAAATGTTAGAAGGTTTTAAATAATATTTATTTTAGCACTAAAAAGGGCAGAGCAATTATCAATGTCAGATAAAATTTGTTTTTTTAATTGTTCAATATCAGAAAATTTTTTTTCTTTTCGCAAAAATGATTTAAAATTTAATTCTAAAATTTCATCATAAATATCATCCGCAAAATCCAATATATGAACTTCAACACTTTTTGCTCCATTATCGAAGGTTGGTCTGTTACCAATATTTAAAACCCCGAGGTACTTTTTGCCTCTTAGTTTTACTTCACATGAATAAACACCGTTTCCAGGAAGAAGTTTTCTTTCATTAACCAATAAATTTGCTGTAGGTATTCCTAAAACAGATCTCCCAATTCCTTTACCCTTAATTACAGATCCTTTTAAATAATATTCATAACCAAGCATCTGGTTAGCTTTTTCTATATCACCAGTGCTAAGTAATTTTCTGATTAGAGAGCTGCTAACAGGGTTATTTTCAAACATGACTGGTGCAACAATTTCTGACTCGTAGTTATACTTATTGCTAAGCTGATTTAAGGTAACTCCACTGCCAGCAGCTTTATGGCCAAAGAAAAAATTAAATCCGATACAAATATCTTTTGCTTTTAATTTTTCAACAAGAATAGTTTTGATAAATGCTTCAGGAGTAAGCAAAGAAAATTCTTTACTAAATGGAGGAATTATACAATAATCAATATTATACTTTTCCAGCAAAGCAATTTTTTCTTCAGAAGTTGTTAGAAGTTGGGGAACTTTTTTACTACCAGTAACAATAGCAGGATGATCCAAAAAAGTAAAAACAACAAAGTTATAATTTTTATTTATTGCATTTTGCCTGGCACAATGTAAAACAGATTGATGCCCTAAATGTACTCCATCAAATGTGCCAATCGCAACTGCGGTTTTTTCCCTGAGTTCAGGTATTTCAAAATAAACTTTCATAATAATATTTTATTCAAGAAACAACGGCATTAACTAAATGCCTCCAATCATCCCATCTAGTATCATTATAATAACAGTTAAGACCAATAACAAAATTTTAAGGCTTATATTTATTTTTATTAATAATATTATTAATAAAAACAGGGGCCCCACCTTTGGGGGATTTATTTTTTATTAATATTTGCTATAATAACAATTGGGGATGTCACGGTTTCGACATGGAATTAGGTGGTCAAGGTGGCAGGTCGAGAGTGCTAAGGTTCTCGTTAAACTTTTGGCAAACATATAAACGCAAATACTAAAAAATTATTTGCTATCCCTACTTTGAAAACTGATAGAGCTCTTGCTCTAGCTGCTTAAGAAGTAAAGGATACCTGGGGTTCTTGCACCGCTGTAGAACTCCTTGAACAGCAAGCGGTTGCTACTGAAAGAGAGTCAGATGCTTTCAGGATAAGACGCAGGTCTGACTGGTGATTCAGCAATCCCGTGTGTAGGAGGATTGGATTACGAAACTAAAATACACACTAAGCTTGTAGATGCCTAGGCAGTCAGTTTTATGGACGCGAGTTCAATTCTCGCCATCTCCACTTTAATAAAAGGAGGTTTTGGTTCTTACAGAACCAAAACCTCCTTTTGAATTATGATATTAAGTAATTAATGGATAAAAAAATTTAATTGATATATTATAGATGAATACTAAATTTACTTTTTTTAAGAAACAAATGCCAGAACTATTTAAAAGATATAAAAATAATCCTATTCTTACAGCTGAAAATTGGCCATATCCTGTTAATTCGGTATTTAATGCTGGAGCAACAAAAGTAGGAAATGAAACACTTTTACTTGTAAGATGTGAGGATTTCAGAGGGCATTCTCACCTTACAGTGGCCAGAAGTAAAAACGGTTTTGATAATTGGGAAATAGATAAAGCTCCAACCTTTTATAAAGATCCTGAACACAGGGAAACATGGGGAGTTGAGGATCCACGAATTACCTGGCTTGAAGAAATACAATTATGGGCAATTACCTATACAGCATATTCCAATGATGGGCCAATGATTAGTATTATGACCACAAAAGACTTTAAAAAATTTGACCGACTGGGTATTGCTTTGCCTTCTGAAAATAAAGATGCCGCAATTTTTCCCAGAAAAATAAATGGCAGGTGGGCAATGCTTCATAGGCCTGTAAATGGGTGGGGGGCAAACATCTGGCTTTCCTACTCACCAGATCTCATCCACTGGGGAGGACACCATGTAGTACTAAGAGGGCGTGGCGGTGGATGGTGGGATGGCGGAAAGGTAGGAGGTAATTGTCCACCTATTGAAACAGCTCATGGCTGGTTAATTAATTATCATGCAGTTAGGCATACTGCAAGCGGAGCTTTATATAGAATGGGAATTGCCCTCCTTGATAAGGATAAACCAGAAATAACCATAAAAAGAGGGGATGAATGGATTTTTGGCCCAAAAGAAAAGTATGAATTATTTGGTGATGTAAAAGATGTAGTATTCCCATGTGGCTGGACTTTAGAGAATGATACAATAAATATGTATTATGGGGCAGCAGATACAGGAATAGCTGTTGCTACAGCTTCATTAAATAGTCTTCTCTCTTTTCTTGGTGTCTCAGAGTGAGAGTTTTACTGAGCAAGGGGCTAAAGCCACCTTGTTTGGCAAATGGTAAAATAAGAAAGAAGAAATGTCTTTCGGTTCTCTTCTCACATTTCAAGTTTCACTTTTCAATTTTTACATTGATGATTATCTCTTTTTCTGGATGTTCAAAAAATAACAATGATAATAGTGTAATATTCCGGTGTTCCGGTGGGTGGTATATACCACCGGCTTTTCATGGTAACCCATTTGTCCAGGGTGGTGATGGTACCCATATTTATTTTATTTTCGACTCACTTTTCTTTTTTATTCCGAAAACTGAAGAACTTGTACCCAGGCTTGGTTTAACAGTAGAGGACGGGAAAGATTTAAAAAGCCTGATAATAAAAATTCGCCAGGATGTTACCTGGCATGATGGTAAACCTTTCACTCCAGAAGATATAAAATCAAGTTTTTTAATACTTTATTTACAGGGTTGGGGAGGGAATCTAAATGATATAAGGGTTATCGATAAAGATAGTGTTTCTTTTGAATGGAAACAACCAATGACAGTGATCGAAAAAAGGAATATCCTTTTGGAAAAAATTAAAGCACCAAATCATCTTTATTTACCATGGGTTAAAAAAGCGGAGAATATCTTAAAAAAAGTAAGAGAATTAAATGCTATTGATTACAAAAAGTGGACAGAAAAAGAAAAAAAGATTAATCAATTAATTCAACTTGAAAAAAATGATGCTTTACAGGATATGTATAAATTCAGACCCGAAAATCCTGTTGGGACAGGTGCCTTTAAGGTTTCATTTGTGGGAGCATCTGAAATGGAGATGGTTAAATATGGGAAAAGCTGGTGTTCAGACAAAGTTTCAGTAGATAAAATTAAGCTTTTAAGAGGACCAAGTAATGATGTTTTATGGGCATTTCTGATTGCCGGGGATGTTGATGCATCTCATCCTGCCACACCTGCAGATGTTGCAACGCAAATCCTCAGACTTAATAATAAAACAAAAATGGTTACGCCATCTGATTATGGAGAATTTGGTTTTCTTTTTAATACAAAAAAATCACCAATGTCTGATATTAAATTCCGAAAAGCAATTGCTCATTTGATTAATAAAGATACTATCAGAATGGTTTCATCATTTTATTCTAAAACCTCAGATAATTATAATATTCCAATTATTGACTCCTTAAAAAGCAAATTTATTAATGGGAAAATACTTACTGGGTTTACAAATTATGATTACTCACCTGAAAAAGCGATAAATATCCTTGAAAAATCTGGATATAAAAAAGATGAATCTGGTTTTTACAATACACCTTCCGGTGAAGAAATAAAACTAGAAATTGCATCTATTGCCGGATATTCTGATTGGGTACTGGCCTCTGAAAGTTTTGCTACACAACTTACAAAATCTGGAATAAAAGCAAATGTCAGAACTCTTGAAGGTTCTTATTTCCACCAGCAGTTGCAAAACAATAATTTTGATATTGCTTCAAACTTTGGTTCGGATTTTAAAATGTATGCACATCCTGCAACCTCTTTCGGTCGCTTTTTTGATAAAAACGGATATATAAAAAGAGCAAGCGCTTTATCTGATAATGTTAATGGTAGAGATGGAATAAGGATTAATTTGCAGGAACAGGTTGAACTAATCGTAGGTGATAAAATGAAAGAAAATGTTAGTTTGCCTTTAAAAAAACTTTCCTGGGTAGCTAATGAATATTTACCTTTTTTGCCAATTTATGAAAAAAACTTAACGGTCTTTATTGTAGATGGAGAAAGAGTTACTGGCTGGCCCCAAGCTAATGATTCCGTATGGTCGAGCAGTTCTTCCGGCATTGAAAGTTTATATAGCTTTCTTATTTCAACAGGTCGTGTCCACAAGTAGATACATGCCATGACATGTATACACAAAAAATAATAATTGAGGAAAAATATGAGAGTTAAATTATCAGGACAACAAAAAAAGTTTTTATCTGCAATATTGACGATTGTTGTAGCAACAATATTTTCCTTTATATTAATCCGTTTAATGCCAGGTGATTTCATTCATCTCAGAGCTGTTGAAATAGTCCAGCAGCAAAATATTCCATATGAAACAGCTTATTCTATAGCCAAAACCCAGTTTAATTACGATCCCAAAATACCAATTTATAAGCAGTTTTATTTATATATTGGTGGCTTATTGACAGGCAATTTTGGCACGTCCATGACTTTAAGAATTCCAGTATCATCAATTATTTTTCGAGCATTACCCTGGACACTTTTTTTATGCACCTTTTCTCTGCTGGCAAGTTTTCTTATTGGTAGTACATTGGGTCTTATTATGTCCTGGAAAAGAAGATCAAAAATACTTGAATCTCTAATGAACCTATTTTCAGTTATAACCCAGGCTGTACCAGATTTTTTAATAGGTCTAATCTTACTTGTGGTATTTGCGGTAAGATTAAGATGGTTTCCTCTACGTGGAGCCTATGATATGAGTATTACACCTGGTTTTTCATTTGAATTTATTGGTAGTGTATTTTATCATGCAACACTTCCTATCCTTGCTTTCACAATCAGTACAATGGGAGGTTGGGCTTTATCTATGCGGGCCAGTGCAACCAGTGTATTATCAGAAGATTATATAAATGTAGCAAAAGCAAAGGGGCTAAAAGAAAGTAGAATATTTAGAAGATATCTTGGAAAAAATGCATTTATCCCAATTCTTCCAGGTCTGGCAATATCATTCGGTTATCTGATTAGCGGTTCAATGTTCATTGAATGGATGTTTTCTTATCCTGGAATTGGTTACTTTTTTGGTTATTCAATAGGTACAAGAGACTATACACTTCTTCAGGGAATTTTATTTTTATCAACAGTGACAATAGTAATGATAAATTATCTCTCTGATTATATATATGCTTTAATTGATCCAAGGGTAAAACTAAGCTGATGCAAAACTTTCTAAATACTTTGAAAGATAGATTTAAAATAATTTATCATAACAAAAAAGCTTTTTTTGGTTTTGTTATTCTAATCATGTTTTTAATAATGGCAACAATTGGTCCATTAATAATAAATCTGGATATGAGTACCGATTATTTAAACAGGTTCCAGTTACCATCTATTCAACATATCCTTGGCACAGATTATGCTGGTAGGGATACATTTGGTCAAATAGTTTACGGCTCAACTGATGTTTTACTAATTGCCTTTTCTGCTGCTTTTCTTGGAGCATTCATAGCTATTTCGATGGGTTTCCTGGCTGGTCTAAGTGGAGGAAAAACAGATACTTTTATCATGCAGGTAACCGATATTTTCCTTACCTTGCCCAGGTTTCCATTAATGGCAATATTTGCCGGGCTTTTTAGTATAAAGGATCCGATTTCCTTTGGTTTTATATTGGGAGTATTTGAATGGCCTTCCCTGGCAAGAGCTTTGAGAAATCAGATAATGACACTAAAAAATAAAGAATTTATTGAAGTCTGCTTTATTATGAATATGCCAGTAAGACATATTATGTTTAAAGAACTTTTCCCAAATATGATCCCTTTTATTGGGATAAATTTCATTAATATTGCCAAAGGAGCTATAACTGCAAGTGTTGGTATCATGTTACTTGGTATAGTTCCACTTTCTTCTACTAATTGGGGAATGATGCTTAATCTTGCTACAACTCAGACAGGAGCAATCTATATTCCCACAGCATACCCTTATT
>CAYRDV010000091.1:0-17490 GCA_964422885.1 uncultured Candidatus Sericytochromatia bacterium | reverse complement strand
ATAAAAAAGGCAATTTTTTTTAAAATTAATTTCATTTTTTTATCCTCATATTTTGTATTTTAGCAATTTTTTGATTTAACTAGACGTTAATTCAAATTATAAGCTATCCCCTTGATATTACTAATTCTTTAGACTAAGCTTAACACATATGGGCTAAATCCAAATTAATTTATAGATTGCTGATATCATGACGAACTTTTACAAAAAATACTTACTACACCCTGTTAATATTATTCTTTTATTTCTGATAATAATATTTTTCCCTTTGATATTTTCAGGAAAAACCCTTTTTTACAGAGATATATCCATGCAAGATTTTCCTTTAATGGGATTCGTAATAAACTCATTAAAAAATTTTGAATTTCCTTTATGGAACCCCTATTTATTCTGTGGGTTTCCCCAGATGGCAAGCTTGCAGCCTCCCTTATTTTATCCATTGACAATAATTTATTATTTCTTCCCTTTCAGTATTGCTATGGGAATTTTCCTTGTCATACATTACTTTATAGCCGGTTTGGGAATTTATTTAATAGAAAGGTATTGGCAGCAGAGTAAAATAAGTTCATTGATTGGCGGGATAGTATTTTCACTTAATTCTTATCTTTTCGAATGGAATAGCCTGCAATTTATGCTGATTGCCATAACCTGGCTGCCTTTTATTTTTTTATTTACGGAAAAGCTTCTGGACAAACTGGGATATCGTAACTTTTTCTATCTTTTAGTTTTCCTGGCTTTGCAGGTTTTAACCGGAAGACTTGATTTTCTGTACTTTAGCTTTCTAATCTGCCTGTTTCAGTTTTCTTACAGATTAATTCAAAGACGGGTTTCTTCTACAAATACTCCTTATCTGCGAAATCTCATTTTCATCTTCCTTGCTTTTGCCTTTGCCTTAATGCTGGCAGCAATACAGGTTCTACCTTCCATTGAGTTTATTCACTCTACAAAACGCGGTTCCGGGATTGAATTAAATGTGGCAATGATGTTTTCCATTAACCCCTGGCACCTGTTTATGCTACTTTTTAATAATCTTTACGGTGATAATTATTTGGACAGAGGTATTTCACCGTTAGCTGCTGGAGACTTCAGCTTTTTTCTTTATAACTTATATATCGGTTTTCCTGCCTTTTTACTGGCAATTTATTCCTTTTTCCAAAAAGAAGAAAAAACCAAATTTCTTCTTTTTATCGCTGTTTTCTTTTTATTGCTGGCTTTAGGCAAATACACCCCTCTCTATCAGTTTCTTTATAATTATTTTCCGGGAATAAACCTAGTCCGTTATCCGGTTAAATTCTTTGTTTTTACTATTTTTTCACTATCGCTTCTTGCTGGTATGGGAACTGATTTAATATTAAAGAAGGGGAATCCTATCACCATGATAAAACTTGTTTTAACCAGTTTTATTCTGGTTTTAACTGCTATCCTTGTATTTTTATTTTTTGAAAGAAGTATTATTTTTCATTTCAACGAACAGCTGACTCAATACAACCTTGATATAAAAAATATCAGCTTTATATATAAAAGTATGTCTTCCTCACTGCTAATTATTTTTCTTTTTGGTATATTATTATTTCTTTTAAAAAACCAGAAAATCACGATCTACAAATTTTCGATCCTACTTGTAATATTGATAGGCTTTGACTTTATAAACAATAATATTGCTAATTTATGGGTGGTCGATAAAAACATGCTTTTGGAAAAACCTCCAGTAGTTGCTGATATTGAAAAAAGGATTGGCGACCGGAGATTATACAGAATTATCAAACCCCTGGAAACTGCTGTACCGCTGGTTAACTCATCCAAAAGGATTTCTGACCTCCTGAATAATATTTTTACTTTAAACTCAAATCTTAATATTATTTACAGCCTCAATGATGCCTATGGTTATTATCCAGGTGAGCCATCGAAAGTTTATCCGCTTTTCAGCCTGATCAACAATCAGGTTCCGGGGAAAATTATTACTGATAAAGAAAGAAGTAATATCATGAAAATACTTGGTGTTCGCTTTTATATCTGGCACATTAAAAATACCAGTATCCCGTCCCCTGATCCGCGATATTTTACCCTTCTTGCCGGTTATGAAAATATTACTCAGCTTTGGGAAGTCAAGGGCTTTAAAAGCCGGTTCAGTTTTAAGACAAAATTTTTAAAAATTGATACTGATGATAAAATTATGAAAGCCGTTCTAAACCCGGAAAGATTTAATATTGATGATAATACGGTAATTCTGAAAGATTTTACTGATAGTGGTAAAAATATGTTTACTTATGAACAAAATATGGTAAGTAATGTAAATATTAAGCTTATTTCGGAAACTAGTAATACCCTTACATTGGACGTAAAAAATTTAAACAGCGGTTTTCTGACAATTGCAAGTATTTTTGACAAAGGCTGGCAATGTTTTGTAGACGGACAACCAAGTGAAATAATAAATGCTAACTTTCAACAGCAAGCAGTAAAACTGGAAAAAGGCCGTCACACCGTCTATTTCAGATATCACCCTTATTCTTTTGTTCTTGGTAAATATATCAGCGTTTTTTCGCTTCTGGGCCTGATAATCTGCTTCATTCTCTCAAAAGATAAATTAGAAAGACTACCATCCTGATACTGTTATGAATAGTGTGGTTCCGATACACTTTAAAGTAGGCTAGAACCCCTTGTTAAATATTTTATTTGCCTTCAGCTTTATCGTCTTTAATTTCATTGGTAAGATCTTTGGATGCTTTTTTAAATTCGCTAAGGCCTTTGCCTACAGCCTTACCTATTTCAGGAAGCTTACCAGGACCAAAGATTACAAGGGCAATTATTAAAATAAGTATTAATTCAGGTGCGCCAATACCAAACATGATTACTCCTAATATATTTTCAATACTAGTAATAGTTTATCATTAAATCAGGTAATTTATAAGAGCTGTGATAAGTAAGCGATGAACATAAACGGTTTCTTTTAGTTTTAAAGCAGGGATCATCTAACGGTAAAAATTAAAAATTTTGGTAATAATAAAGTCCAAAAGTTTTACCTGTAACTTTATTTTCTCTATAGCCCATTGTAAAAACCGGATCATTCCATTTTTGGTTTTGAGAAACTACATTAATATCTAAACCATTCTCAGTAACATTTTTATGGTTATTTATTTCTTTTTTTTCTACTCTGGCTTTTACTTCAATATTTTTATTATTTCTATAGTATGTTTCTTTTAATTCAAGCCCGGTAACTTTTATATCCTGGCCATTACCATAACCTAAAATCAGTTTTGCTTTAAAATCTTCGTCAAAATATTTATTAGTAGGTAAACTAACTTTTGCATTTTTATCAGGAAGATGTTTACTTATTGCTACAACAGAAGCAACCCCAACAACAGCTAAGGTTGTATCAGCAACAGTACCACCAACACTTTCTCTAAAAGGTTCCCAAACCTTGTTTTTTATCGGTTCTAAAACATTCTCACTGGCATAATCTTTGAGGTAATCTTTTACAAATGGTGAATCTACAGAAATTTTTGCTTTATCAGAATCTCCATTAAAATTAGGAGATAATTGCCTTCTGATTTTCATTTTTAACATTGGGCTATCTGAATCACCAAATTCAGTAACAATAGTATTTGCATTTGAAGAAATTATTCTAAATGGTTGTTCATCTTTTTTCCATGAAGGTTGCTTTATGTCAAATGGTAAATCAGATTCTACTGAAGATTTTTTTTGACCAAAACTATAATCCTTTCCAAAATTATAACTTCCTAAGTCCGGAAGGCTTAAGTCCAAAGGTTCATTCCTGATATTTTTTGAAATAATATCATCAGTTTTATCATGAGATTTTATTTCTCCCTGAGAAGAAGGAGTGATGTTATTACCAGGAACATTTAAGGCCATTATATGATTCAAAAATTTATACTATATTTCTAACTAATTTTATCATGAAAATCCCTAATTAACCAGAATTTTTTAAAGATTTAACCTATAAAAAAGATCCTTTTTTCAGTAAAATTATCAATGCTTTACTATTAAAATTAAAAAAAACGCTATGGAAAATAAAGATTATTCTAAAATTGATTGGCAGGAAGTTCGTAGTCATTATCCTGCCTGCCGGGAACAGGCTTATTTTATCAGCGCATCGGTTGGCCCTCTGCATGACTATGTTTATAGTGCCTGGTCCAGACATATTGAAAATCTGTACCTTAATGGAGATATTCACTGGCAGGAAAATTTGGTACTTCGAGAAGAATGTCGAAATACTGTTGCCCGGTTTTTAAATACAGAACCATCTAATATCGGGTTTTCTCCCAATACCAGTCATAATATGAATCTTTTGGCAATGATGCTTAAAAAAGAAAATGAGGATAAAAAAGGGGTTTTCCAAAGCCTTTTCAAAACTCAGAAAAAAAATATTATTACTTTAGCTGATGAATTTCCTTCAACTGTTTTACCCTGGTATCATCATGGGTTTAATGTTGAAAAAGTAGAATCAGAAAATGGGTTTGTTAATATAAATAAAATTATTGAACTTACAGATAATCAGACAATTGCTGTTGTAATAAGTGCTGTCCAGTTTTCAACAGGTTTTAGAGCTGATATTAATACATTAGGTAAAGTACTTGCCGAAAAAAATATTTATTTTATTGTTAATGCTACTCAGGCTATTGGAGCCTGGTCTGTTTCTGTTAATGATGCAAAGGTTAGTGCATTATCTGCTTCCTGTCATAAATGGATTGGTGCTGGTTTTAGCGGTAGTATTTTATACACCAGCCCGGAATTCAGAAAATTACATTTACCGCCAATGATCGGCTGGTTAAGTGTAGAAAACCCTCTCCTGATGCGTAATGAACCACAAAAACCAAACTCAGGATGTTCATCAATTGAAACCGGTATTTTACCTTTTAGTGCTCTTGCAGCAATAAAGGCTGCTTTTGAGGTGATTATTGAAATTGGCATTGAAAATATTGCCAGAAGGATATTTTATCTTTCAAATATTTTAATGGAAAAATTAAAGGAACTTCCCCTAAAAATTATTACCACCAGAGATAATAGTACTGATTATAATGATTCAATTAATAGCGGAATTATCAGTATTTTTTTTGAAAACCCGGAGGATATAGCAGCAAAGTTAACAGAAAAAAATATTATTGTTAGTGCCAGGAAAAATGGGATAAGAATAGCGGTTCATTATTTTAATAATGAAGAAGATATCGAAAAATTAATTATTGCTTTAAAAGAAATTTCTGAGCATAGCAAGTAAGTTAAAATAGAATCTCTTCATATGATTACCAAGACGCTTTTTATGAAAAAATATTAAGTTTCTATGTTTATAGGTTCCTGAGGTAATGAAAATGTAAAAGAAGTTCCTTTGCCAATTTCGCTTTCAACCCAGATTTTTCCATTATTTTTTTCAATAAACTCTTTACATAAGATCAGACCAAGCCCTGAGCCTTTTTCTTTACCTGTACCAACAGTCGAGTAAATAGTGTCAATCCTGAAAAGTTTATCAATAGCTTCTTTACTTAAACCTACACCGGAATCAGAAATCGATATTTCAATAAAACCATCATTTTTTTTAGCTTTTAGCTCAACTTTTCCACCAGGCTGCGTAAATTTTATAGCATTAGAAAGTAAATTTCGTATTATTGTGCAAATCATATTTCGATCAGCATAAACCTCAAAATTATCACTATAATGTTCAATTAATGAGATATTTTTTTTATCGGCATTCATACTTAGAATTTCAATATTCTCATTAAATAATTCATTTATGTCTATTTTCTGAGGGTCATATTTTATTCGTCCTATCTGAATTCCAGACCATTGAAGCAAACTTTCAAGTAAGCCTGACAAATTTTCCACGGCATTTCCAATCATTTCAGCATAGATTCTTATATTTTCATAGCTGATAGTATCAATATTATCTATTATTACATCAGCGGCAGCAATTATTGGTGTAAGAGGTGTTTTTAAATCATGTGAAAGTATCGAGAAAAATTTATCTTTATCCGAATTTAATTTATGTAGGCTTTTTACGAGGTTTTCCTGTTCTTCTCCTGCTTTTCTTAGTAAAACCTGTGTTTTGATCCGGGCCAGTACAATAGGAAAATTTATTGGTTTGGTAATATAATCATTTGCACCATATTCCAGACATTCTACGATGCCTTCGCTATCATCCTTTGCTGTTACCATGATAATAGGAAGAGAAGTTACTGAATATTTTTCCCGAATTTTCTTAAGTACTTCAATACCACTTATTTCCGGCATAATGATATCTAATAAAATCAGATCGATCTTTTTCTTTTCAATGATTGAAATAGCCTTGTAACCATTATCAGCTATATCAATTGTGTAGTCGAAACGTTGCAGTCTGCGGGAAAGCATATCACAGTTCAATTCATTGTCATCAACTATAAGTATATTGGCCATTTCCTGTTTCATCACAAATTTCCCAATAGTAGACACCTAATAATCAAAATTTTTAATAAAATATGAAAAATATATATCTATATACATTTCAAACTTTATTTAAGTCTGTTCCAATTATAATTTATTTAGTTATACAGTTCAATTTTTGTTATATTTAGCCAGTTAAAAAAATAATAAGCTAAAAGTATGATAATAAAGAGTCTTAAACAATTTAAAACTGCAAATTTATCTTTTTCTATGGAAAAATTAGAGATTTGATTTATACTTATAATTACTTAATGATTAAAATTATAGCTTTAAATGTGTTTCAACTTTTTTGATAATAGATTTTGGGGATTAGGATAATTTAAATGAATCAGGAAGAGATAATCACTTTATTAACCAGAAGTATTTTTATAATTATTACTTTAATTACAGTAATCGACTTTTTTAAAACCCGTAAACAGAGGCAACTGGATATAGCCTTGATGTTTTCATCTCTTGCTGTAACAACTATTATCCAACTTATTTCTGATATAACCGGTGTAAAAAACCGTAATTTACAAATATTCGGCTCGGTTATTTTAATGATGCAGCCATATTTTATGTGCAGACTGGTACAACATTTTTATCCGGTAAACAAAATTATCAAGATTACTTCTTTTTGGGGAATGATTCTTTCCTGTATTATGATCGCCGTTTTTTCCCCTCCAAACCAGGAAACGGTTATGGCAGCTATTCCCTTACTAATTATTATCCTTTATTTTATTGGTGTTGAAGGCTATGCTACAGTGGCATTTGTGATGTATGCCCTAAGAAGTACAGGGATTACAAAATTAAGACTTAATTTTGTCGCTGCCAGCTCCGGTTTATTTGTATTATTAATGCTGATAGTTGGAGTTTTATCAATTATTCCTGCTTTGCGTGATTCTGTTACCAAGCCTGGAGCTATGCAGGACTGGCTTAAATTATTAATCCAGATAATGGGTCTGATGATGGCCGTTTTTTATTATCTGGGGTTTGCTCCTCCCCGTTTTTTAATCCGAAACTGGCAATTAGCGGAGTTACAGGAGTTTTTTTCAAAAATGTCAGAAAAGGGAGCAACACAGCCGATTAAAGATGTGACAGAACACCTTTGTGTATCGGCTGAAAGGGCAGTAGGCGGCCTTGCTTCAGGAGTTATTCTCTGGAACAGGGATTTGAAAAAATTCGATTTATATATGTCACAGGGTAACAATAATTTTTCCGGGGAAATTAATATTGATGGTGGAATTATTGAAAAAGTCTGGAAAAATAATACTTCTTTATTTGCTGAAGAAAAAGAAGAAATTAGTAACCAGGAAAAACATTTATTAAAAGAACTTGAAGCTAAAGTTTTGCTGGCTATACCGATTAACACCCAGGAGAATAAATGGGGTGTTTTGTTAATTTTCTTACTTCACCCACCCCTTTTTCCCGGAGATGATATCCATTTACTTGAATTATTTTCCCGACAGGCTGCTCTAATTCTTGACTACTCTTTAATATTATCCAGAGAACAGGCATTGGGAGCCCAACTGGAAAATTTTATTCGCTTTACACCAGCATCTGTCGCAATGTTTGATAATGACATGTGTTTTTTGGCCTGTAGCCAACGCTGGATAACAGATTATGAAATTGAAGGCCAGGAAATAATCGGAAAATCCATTTATGAAATATTTCCAAAAATGTTGGAAGACTGGAAAGGAATTCATCAAAATGTTCTTGCTGGTGCAGTAGAAAGACGTTCTGAAGATAAAGTAACCCGTTCCAATGGCAAAACTGACTGGATGAGATGGGAAATGAGACCCTGGTATAAAAAAGATCAAAGCATCGGTGGAATTATGATATTTACTGAAGTTATAACCGATTTGAAAGCTGCTGAAGATGAATTAAGAGCTGCCAAGGAAACTGCTGAATCAGCAAATATTGCCAAAAGTAATTTTCTGGCAAATATGAGCCATGAATTACGTACACCATTAAACGCCATTATTGGATATAGCGAGATTTTAATTGATGATGCCCAGGACGATGGAAATACCGGAATTATCCCTGATCTGCAAAAAATTACCATGTCCGGTAAACATTTACTTACCCTGATCAATGACATTCTTGATCTCTCAAAAATTGAGTCTGGTAAAATGGAACTCTATATCGAAACACTAAATATAGCCTCAATGATAAGAGATATATCAGTTACAATCGAACCTCTGATTAAAAAGAATAATAATCAGCTAAATGTAAATTACCCTGATTCTTCTTTGAACATGGAGTCTGATCTGACAAAAATACGTCAGGTTCTGTTTAATCTGATTTCCAATGCCAGTAAATTTACCAATGAGGGAACGATTAATCTTGATGTTTCCGTTGAATCGTTTGAGAATACCAATTGGATAATATTTGCTGTTAGTGATAATGGAATTGGTATTAACCCAGAACAAATGGATAAATTATTTAAAAGCTTTTCCCAGGCTGATGCTTCAACAACCAGAAAATTTGGTGGTACGGGGCTAGGGTTAGTTATAAGCCGAAAATTCTGTCAGATGATGGGTGGTGATATTACTGTAAAAAGTGAGGCAGGTAAGGGTTCTACCTTTTCAATCAAACTTCCTCTGAAAATTAGCAGCAAAGTCGATAAAATACAAACAGTTCAGCATGATTTCAAACATAATCTGGAAAAACCTGAAATACATTCAGGAAATAATACTATTCTGGTAATAGATGATGACCAAACTGTTCATGAACTTCTGGTCAGAAATCTTTCTAAGGACAATGGTTTTAATATTATCACTGCAAATAGTGGTGAAGAAGGATTACGTCTTGCCAGAATATATAATCCCTTAGTTATAACGCTAGATGTAATCATGCCTGGGATTGATGGCTGGCAGGTGTTAATGGAGCTAAAAAAAGATCCCCGGACTGAAAAAATACCAGTAATAATTATCTCAATGATTGATGATAAATCGATGGGTTATGCTCTTGGAGTTTCAGATTATATAACAAAACCAATAGAACGTGAAAAACTTCTTAATGTAGTCAAAAAATATAAAGAAGAGCAACCAAATTTTCCGGTATTAATAGTGGAAGATGACCTAAACCAAAGAGAAATTTTAAATAAAACTTTAAAAAGCGATAATTGGGAAGTTCTGGAAGCTGAAAATGGCTTAATTGCCCTTGATAAAATCGGTGAGAAAAAGCCCGGATTAATTATCCTGGATTTAATGATGCCAGAAATGGATGGTTTTACATTTATTACCGAACTGAGAAAAAATAAGGATTTACTTTCAATTCCGATAATAGTTGTTACTGCTAAAGATATAACCATTGAAGATCGAGCAAGATTAAATGGGTATGTAAATCAAATTTTGCATAAAGGAGGATTTACTCAGGAGGAATTATTAAACTATATAAGAGCTATTATTAAGAGTTCAAAGGTTGTTTAAGAAGTGAGAGGTGAGGAGGAAGTGAGGCAACAAGGTAAACCTTGTCTGTGAGGTGGAAGTAAAGAAGTGAAAAGAATATTTATTTTATCTTCCTTCTCCCTCACTTCCTCCTCACTAGGACAGCTTTAGCTGTCTGGCCTCACTTATTTTATTTTGTAAAATTTGGGACTTTTTTATGGCAAAAATTCTTTTAGTTGAAGATAATGAAATGAATAGAGATATGTTGTCACGCCGCCTGATAAAAAAAGGCTATGACATTATTACAGCTGGTGATGGTAAACAAAGTATAAGTATGGCTGAATCAGAACTGCCAGACTTAATTTTAATGGATCTGAGCTTACCAGAAATTGATGGTTGGGAAGCAACAAAAATAATTAAAAGGAATCCGGTAACCAGTCATATCCCGGTAATAGCACTAACTGCACATGCTATGTCAGGTGACCGTGAAACCTCCATTTTGGCAGGATGTGATGATTATGATACAAAACCTATTGAGCTCCCCAGATTATTGGAGAAGATTGAATCTTTATTGAACAATAGATAGAAGCTGTCTATTAAGTCCTGAATTTGATTCGCCTTTGTAGGGAACTGTCGTGACTGTTCCTCATCAACCCTTTTCAAAAAAAGGGTTCCACCAGTTCCATTTACCCATTAACATCATAAAACTGGGAACCAGTAATAATCTGACAATTGTTGCATCAATTAAAATGGCACTTGTTATACCAATGCAAATTTCCTGGGTTTGCGGAGAAGAAGAAAATGCACCGGGAATAAAAACACCAAGCAAAATTAACGCTGCACCTGTAATTAAAGAGCCACTTTTTGCCAGTCCTTCTACAACAGCATTTTTTACATCTCCTGTATTTTCATATGATTCGGTGATCCTACTCAAAATTAAGACCTCATAGTCCATACTCAAACCGAATATTATGCAAAACAAAACTATTGGTACAATGTTGGTAACAGCTCCATTTATGGGTGTATGTAAAATATTATGAAAAAAACCATATTGAAAAACCAGGGTAAGCAGGCCAAAAGAGCTTAAAATAGGTAGAAAATTCATAATAGCTGCTTTTAAAGGAAGTATAACCGATTTCATACTGAAAAAAAGCAGTATATAAATCCCACCAAAAATTATTATCAGCATTTGTGGTATATAACTGTAAAGTTCTTTGGTAAAATCATCAACCCTTGCCACAACTCCACCTGTATATACCTGATATTTATGATGCTCTTTGGAATATTTCCTGGTGAAATCAATAATTTCATGAGTTTCATTAAGATTCATTAGGTTTTTGGGAAAAACATTTATTATCGTAATATTATTTCCCGTTTCAGAATTTACCAAAGGATTAATATTATTAGTTTGGGCAAATATTCCCAGGCTGTAAACAGAACTAAAAAAATTAAAATAATCCTGTTTTGAAAAACTATTGTTCCATGAGGTAATACTTTGTACTGCTTCAACCTGAGGTTGTTTTTCAAGTTCTTTTGTCAGGTCATAAATAAATGAAATAAATTCCTGCTCATAAACAGATTTTTTTGTTTTAACAACAATATTTACTGGTACAAGTTCTCCTCCCCAGCCATCATTTTCCAGTAATTTATAACCTTTAAAAGATTCCGAATCTTTAGGGGCAATTGCCTGAACCGGGGACCATAGCTTAATATTTAAAACAGGTAATGATAAAGTTAATAAAACTAACAGAGAAAGAATAAAATATTTTATTGGATGGTTTGTAATAATAACTGCAAATTTTTTCCAAAATGTATATTTATCAAACTTTTTTATTTGCCTGGAAAGAAATAATGGTCTATCCAGTATTTTTTTTCCAGCGACCATAAAGGCTGGTAAAAATATTAAAGAGTTAAAAAGTGAAAGGGTTATGACAATCAGCATATTGATAACAACAGTTCGGCTTAATGAGACATCAGGAAGCAGTAATGCGCTGACACTGCAAAGCATGATCAGACCTGAAAAAAGAATAGTTTTTCCTGAATAAATAATAGTTTTTGCAAAAGCTTTCTGTTCCGATTGTTCTGTATCAAGTTCTTCTCTAAACCGGCTAACAATAAATAATGAATAATCAATTGCCAGAGCAAGTCCTACCAGACCTGTTAAAATCTGGGAAACTGGGTTGATTGCCAGTCCTAGAAATCTGATCAGACCATTTAAATAAATAAGGGTAGTTGCACCTATTAAAACAGGTAAAAAAGCTGAAGTCAAAGCACCAAAATTGATTATCAAAATAAAAAGAGAAATTAATAATGCAAAAGATTCTCCTTTTTTTGAATCCTTTTTTCCGGCAATTTTGGCATCATACTGAAAAGCTGTATTTCCTGTGACAAAAGTTTTTAAGCCATCCTTTTCCCATATTTTAAGGTAATCCCGTATCTCACCTGTTAAAGCCTGCATTTTTACAACCGGATATTCAGTGCTAAACCCAATATACAGAAGGATATTTTTATGCTTTTTATGACTTTTTATCTCAATTATTTTTAGAATTTGGGGAAATGTTTTTTTCAAACCAGCTTCCAGGGCATTTAAATCAGGCTGACCTTCGATTACTATTGCAGCCGAACTACCAAGTTTAAATTTAAATTCTTTTTCCAGTATTTCCTTTACCTGATAAGCTTCAGTATTTGAGATTCCAGTCAGTTCAGTTTCCATTGTGTCATTTTTATTGAAAACTAAAGTGATTATTGAGAAAATGAGCAAAAGAAACCAGGCTAGCAAAAATATTTTATTCTTTTTAAAGATAATTTCGCTAAGTTTATGTAATATCGGGTTCATTGATAATAGTTAGGGTTAATTTTTAATTTATTTAATATTATTTACCCGGTTAAAAACATTATCCAGTAATTCTTTGTTTTGCAGTATGCTGTTATGAGTACCTGCAATTCTTGGGATATAGGTTTTTAAAATATCAATCATCGTATCAGAATTGAGAAAAGTTGTATCACCATTCTCTTTTTTGGGAAGCTTATCTTTTTCTGTTAAAGGTTTTAAATCATTACTAATTTTTTCCCAGCTTGAATCTTGCATTATTGGTAAAAAACCGTTTTGATATTGCTGTGCTTTGTTACCTAATTCTTTTTCCAGAATATTATACATTTCTGTTTTTGCTTTTTCCCGTTTAGCATCAGGTAATTTACGATCTCCGGCTATAACCATTTGTTCAGTATATTTACTTAGAGTTTCATCTTTCAGATTACTGATCATATCAGTATAATCCCACATTAGATCTGGTTTCTCCCCATTATTTGCAACAATCATATGCATTTCAACCTTATCAGGTGGTAACTCTACTCCCCTCAGGCCTTTTTTAACCGCATCTGTTTTAGCATCTTCTGACCCGGTAAATAACTCATTATAGGCATTCATGCCAGAGCGAGGAAAAATTTCCGGGGGGGCACTGCCAAGATGTGGGAAAAAGCCTTCCCAGGGAGTATCTATGGTAATTAAATTTATTTTATTAAAATCATTTAAATGCTTTTGGTCGGATTCGCCCTCCTTTAATTCATTCAGGGCTCTTTTAGATACGATACCACCCATACTGTGAGCAACAATATCAACATCTTTCCAGTTAAAGTCTTTTCTTATTCTGTTTAGTTCTGAAGCAAATTCTTTTCCGGTATCAGCAGGTGATTTACCCTTATCATCATAAGCATAGACCAGTATTTGCCTTGGATATTTTTCATCTCTTAATTTATTGATCAAAGGTTGAAGCTTGGCAAAATCATCATCAATTCCATGTACCAGAATTATCGGTTTAAGTGCGGGATTTATCTGACCAACAGGGAAAATAGTTCCTTTATTATCTGTTAGTTTTAAAAGATCATCTTCATTACACTTTTCCAGTTCATAAGGTAAATTTTCTATCGAGAATTCCAGTTCGAATGTAGCATCAGCACTACCTTTGTTGATTTTTAATTCGGCTTCTTCGCCTTCTTTACCAACACGCCAGCCCTTTTCATCACGTTTTGTAATAAAAAAGCTTTCTACATTTTCATTAACACTTTCAAGAGCATACTGGGTTATTCTTTTATTATCTGCATATGATAGCTTATTTGCTTTAGGATCAAAATTTCCGACCTCTGAAATACCATAAACCTGGAAGGTTCCATTTTTATTTTTTATTATTACGGAATCTTCATCGGAGCCTTTGGAAACCTCTTTTGCTTTGGTTTGTGCGGCTTCAAGAGTTGGAAAATTTCCACAGTCTCTTTTTGTTTTAATATCCTGATTACAGCTTTGATTAAGCTGGGCAATTCTGGTTCCGTTAGAAAGAGGTATGCACATATTTTTATATTTTAAAATTTTTGCTGAAAATCAAAAGCACCTTTGTATATTTTATACTATTGGCAGGAAAAAATATATCCCTGGTTCCTGTTGGTATTAAAATACTGGTAAAGAAAAAGGAATCTTTATTATTGGTTTTGAGGAAATATCAGTAATATAAAATAAAATTGGAAAATTCTTTATATTAGCAGTATTTTTCTGATAACATAAATACATCTCTAAATTTTGTATTTTGAAAGGTAGTTTTATAGTGAAACCTGATTTTGCAATTTACAGTAAAAATATCTTAACCTCTGAAGGGTTCAAAGAAGGCTACTTAGCTGTAAAAGACGGAAAAACACAAGAAGTTTTAAGCCATAACTCAAAACCAGATTGTCCAATTGAAGATGTTGGTGAATCTGTAGTTATGCCGGGAATTGTTGATTGCCATGTCCATATAAATGAACCTGGCAGAACTGACTGGGAAGGTTTTGAAACTGCTACAAAAGCTGCTGCTGCCGGAGGAATAACTACATTAATCGATATGCCTTTAAACTGTAGCCCGGTGACTACTACCGCCAAAGCGCTCAATACAAAACTTGAGGCCATAAAAGGTAAACTATGGGTAGATTGTGGTTTCTGGGGTGGGATTATACCCGATAATATTAATGAGCTTGCGCCTTTACTGGAAGCCGGAGTAATGGGCTGTAAAGTATTTCTGATTGATTCAGGAATTGATGAGTTCCCTAATGTTACCGAAAAAGATTTGCATGAAAGTATGCCTGTTTTAAAAAAATATGGTGTTCCTTTGCTTGTTCATGCTGAGATAGAATCCATACCTGGTCAAACCGGAGAATATAATAATCCCCAAAGTTATGCCGCATTTTTAAATTCCCGGCCAAAAGAAATAGAAGATAATGCAGTTAATCTGATGATTAGGCTTTGCAAAGAATATCAGACCAAAACACATATTGTTCATTTATCCTCTGCCGGGGCACTACAAGCTATCAAAGAAGCCCGTCACTCAGGACTCCCTTTTTCAGCCGAAACCTGCCCCCATTATTTAACTTTTAATGCCGAAGAAATACATGATGGCGATACCCGTTTTAAGTGTTGCCCGCCAATCCGGGAAAAAGCCAATAATGAGAAATTGTGGGATGCTTTAAAAACAGGGATCATTGATTTTATTGTTTCTGATCATTCACCTTGTACAGCCAATTTAAAATTATTGGAAAAAGGTGATATTGAACATGCCTGGGGCGGTATTTCAGGTTTACAGTTCAGTTTATCCATCATCTGGACAGAAGCGATCAGAAGAGGCTTAAATTTAGAAGACTTATCAAGGCTGATGAGTCAAAAAACCTCTTCTTTTATTGGTTTGGGTGATAAAAAAGGGAAAATTGCTCCCGGTTATGATGCCGATTATGTAATCTGGAACCCTGATAAAAGCTTTAAAATTGAAGAAGAGATGATCCAGCACAAAAATAAGGTTACCCCCTACTTAAATAAAGAACTTTTCGGAGTCATTGAAAAGACCTATGTAAGAGGTAATAAAGTTTATGATTGTGGTAATTTTAACCGACAACCAACTGGCGAATTTTTACTGAAAACATACTAACTGGGTAGGTTAACCAACTCTAAGTCCTGCCAGGATAACTTTGAGAACAGCCTTTAATTTTTCAGTTCTTCACTTATTAAATCCTGAAGTAGTCGTGGGTGATGAAAGGCAACTGTTCCAACAAAAAGAACTTCTGCTGCAATTTTGGCATCATTGCAATTAAATTCCCCTTTATCTAGACCCTCTGAAACCATTTTTTCCAATTGGGAAAACATAGTAACCAAATGAGTTGTGATAAATGCTGAAAACTAATTAAACTTATCGTTATCGGAAATTAATTTTGATAAATTGACATATATATTTAACTCCCGGTTAAAATCAAATATTGTATTTATATAATCAGTTAAAAATAATGGTATAAGTGGTTTATTTAGGTTATCAGTAAGATAGAGTTTTTCTGCTGATAAATCCTGTATTCCATCTGTCATAAAATAAATAAAGGGAATCCTTATTTTGGCTGAGCCATTGTTTAATTGTTTGAGTATTTTAAAATCATCACGTTTGGCAATATTAATATTTATAAGGACAAGATCTGGAAACTCTTCTTCAATAATTTGTAGTCCTTCAAAAACATTTTCTGCCGGATAAACCATCAAGGATTCAAACATAAGTAGTACAGTTATTTCTTCCAAAGTATTTTTATTATTTTCTATAACAAGAATTTTTTTAATTTTTCTCTTATTCATATGCCAATATCAAAAAACAAAAATATTGTTTAGTAATATTAACATTAACGATACATTATTATTTAAATTTTTTGGTTATTGCGTTGCCGCATCTAAAATTAGATTTTGATAATATTTTGCATATTCAGTATTTACCCTTGAATCGTATTCCATTAGGATACGAAGAACAATATCAAATGAAAAATAAATATCATGTAAAATTGATGCCATTTTTAATAACTTTTCTGTTTTAATTACTGATAAATTCATAAAATTTTTTATAAATACAGCATCAGCATACATAATCTGGCTTAAACCACCACGTGGGTTATTATTTATAACCAAGGGTTTAACAATCCTGCTGATAAGCGGAAAAAAACGATGAAATATAAAGCCCTGGCTCCGTAAAAATTGCTCTACTTCTGAAAATAACGGTTGATTTTTATACATAGGCAAAAACTCTACTTCAGTTTGAATTACCAGGCAATCAGAAAGCTTTTCCACAGCATTTTCAAATACCATCAGTTCTGCCCCCTGAATATCAATCTTCAGGTAATCAAGGTCTTCAATTTCCTTTATATCATCAAGGCGAACTGTTTCTATTTCTTCTTTATTTAAGACTTCACCCCAAAGCTTAAAATCATGAAAATAATCCAGCAATTCAAGATCTGGTTCAAGTAATGAGGTCATTCCATCTGCCCTGGCAAGGTTTAAAGTATGTTTTTTACCATCACCGATAGCATAAGGTAAATAAGTTTCATTGGGACCTTTTATACTAAGAAGATGATTATAGACATTCTGATTAGGCTCAAAACCAATTACTTTTGCTCTGCCAAATTTAAGTAAATTCATATATGGGGGTGATTCACCGTTTATAGGATTAGCTCCAATATCAACTATATTTATCAATGATGGAACAAAAAGAATATCTGAAAAAGATGGTATTGGTTTCATATTTTATTTTAAAAGTTTTAAATTAAAATCTAAATTATACCACTTTGCTTTATTTATTTAGGCCCTGATAGAAGAACTAGGGTGCATTAAAAAATGGTAGAGGGTTCAAAAATAGTTCAAAACGGCCTCTGG
>CAYRDV010000090.1:0-17576 GCA_964422885.1 uncultured Candidatus Sericytochromatia bacterium | reverse complement strand
AACCTAATATCCAATTCAATAAAATTTTCACCACATGATAAAAATATATTTATCAGAATTTATAATATAAATGAAAAAATCCAGATTCATATTATTGATCAGGGTCCAGGATTTACGGAAAGTGATATGGAAAGACTATTTCAAAAATTTTCCCGTTTATCTGCAGTTCCAACGGGAGGTGAGACTTCTTCGGGCTTAGGTTTATCAATTGTAAAAAAGATGGTAAATATAATGAATGGTAATGTATTTTGTGAAAGTGAAGCTGGTTCTGGAACAACTTTTATAGTTGAGTTTTAAAATAACAACGGGCTAAAGCCGCATTATTCAATTTATTGGTATAAATTAATAACCTTTATTTAATTAAAAAGCAAAAAAATTAAATTTTCTATGATAAAATAGTCAATCTGAAATTTTTTAATCTGCTCAGAAAATTTGCATGAATAATAATATAAAAGTTACATTAAGTCTATATGCAACACTAGCACTTATTACAGCTTGTTCATCAAATATATCTGTAAATAATACATTTTATAATGGTTCATTTGTAAGTTCAGAAATCACAAGTAGATATGCAGTGAGAGGAAAAGCTGAGTTCCCATCTTCCCTTTCACCTTCTGCTGGAACAGTCACGACTGTTCCCTACAAACCTTCTTTCCCCGTCACTCATCACTCTTCACCTTTCATTCTTCAAGCGACACTTGGCGAAGTCGGGGACAGAGCAACAATATCATTGATTTATCCACCGGATGCAGGTGGTGGAAATGCCAATGTTACCATTGCTACAGGTTTGACAGATGCTAGTGGAGTATTTAGTATAAATCCAACTGTTTCATTTACTCCTGCGACAAATGATATTTTTGTTCTTGAAGCTGCTAAAAGGATTGGTAGCGCTGGTTATGATGTTATTACTGTAAGAACCTATATAAAGAGGAATGGGGCTAGTTGGGATACCATTACTACTCCAGATTTGTTTATAAATTCCAAAACAACAGCTTTAACTATTATTGATTCTTATGATAATTCTATAAATTCCAATGATACTATTGGGACTATAGTTTCGGGTACTCCTGGTGATGTTGGTTCTGTTACATCAGCCACTATTAATAAAGTTACAGATTTTGTTGATAACCTTTTAATACAGAATGTTGACCCTGTGAGGAATATATCTTATGCAAACAGTAAATATTATGTTAACAGAGAAATAAATCATGCAAAAGTAGCATTAAATACGGGTCTGAATTGCCCAAACTGTAATCTTAAAAATGAGGATTTAAGCATCCAGGATTACACTGGTAAAGATTTATCCAATGCAATATTTACAGGGGCAAACCTAAGTAACAGTAATTTCACTAATGCTAATCTAACCGGAGCTACTACAATAACATCAGCAACACTTACAGGAGCTGATTTTTCCGGGGCTACATGGCATAACGGAGCAATTTGTAATTCCGGTTCTATAGGCACATGTACCTTTCCGATAGGAGATTTCAAAGTTAATACATATACAACGAGTAACCAGAAAAATCCAGAAGTAGCTATGGATGGTGATGGTGATTTTGTTATTGTATGGCAAAGTGGTAGTTTTGCCAGTACGAATCAGGATGGACATGGTTATGGAATATATGCACAAAGATATGACAGTTCAGGTTCTGCTCTTGGAACAGAATTTAGAGTTAATATCTATACAACCTATGGCCAGAAAAACCCAGCAATAGCAATGGATAGTACAGGTAATTTCATTATAGCCTGGGAAAGCAATTCTCAGGAAGGGGTTTTCAGTAGTTATGGGATATATGCCCAGAGATATGCTTCGACAGGTTCTGCAATCGGAAGTGAATTTCAGGTTAATACATATACCTCAAATCAACAGGTTAAACCCTCAGTTGCAATGGATAACAGTGGTAATTTTATTATTTCCTGGCATAGTAGTCAAGGTGGAAGTGGTGGTTATGGAGTATATGCCCAGAGGTATAATAGTGATGGTACTACAAATGGTTCTGAATTCAGAGTTAATACTTATACAACAAGTAATAATGCAAACCCATCTGTAGTAATGGATAACAGTGGTAATTTTATTATTTCCTGGCAAAGTTACCAGGATGGTGGTTCTGGAACATATGGTCCGTGTGGGATATATGCCCAGAGGTATAATAGTGATGGAAGTACCAATGGCTCTGAATTTCAGGTTAATACCTATACAACAGGTAGACAAGATGTTCCCTCGGTAGCAATGGATAATAATGGCAATTTTGTTATTACATGGCAAAGTAATCAGGGTGGTGGTGCTGGAACGTTCAGAGGTTACGGTATATATGCCCAAAGGTATAATAGTAATGGTACTCCTAATGACTCAGAGTTTAATGTTAATACTCATACTACTAACAGAAAAGAAACACCATCAGTAGCAATGGATAATGATGGTAACTTTGTTGTTACTTGGCATGGAAATGGAACAGATGATACTTATGGAATATTTGCCAAGAGGTATAATAGCTATGGTGTAGGGCAATAGTCCATTTCATTTCAGGATTTCTCCAATTATATTTAAAAAGTAGATTATAATTAATTGGATTATTCTGGAAAGGAAAATTATGACAGAATCATTTAATGAATTAGGTATAAATGAGAAATTAATTGAAGGCTTAAAAAAAGTGGATATTTCAGTACCTACAGAAATTCAGACAAAAACAATTCCTGTTATTTTGCAAAAAAAAGATCTTATTGGTCAGTCAGAAACAGGTTCTGGTAAAACACTTGCTTACCTTTTACCGATTTTCCAAAATATAATACCTGGACCGGGAATACAAGCATTGATTCTTGCTCCAACACATGAACTATCTTCTCAAATAAAAAGTGAAACAGAACTTCTGGCAAGGAACTCAAATCTTCCTGTTACTTTTGCCTTAATTATTGGAGATGTAAATATCATCCGCCAGATTGATAAGTTAAAACAAAAGCCTAATATTATTATTGGTTCAGCCGGGAGAATATTGGAGCTTATTGAAAAGGGTAAAATAAAAACTCAAACTGTTAAAACGATTGTTATTGATGAAGCGGACAGAATGTTGGATATCAAAAATTTTTCAAGTGTAAAAAAAATAATAAAAGGGATACAGACAGGTAAACAAGTTCTACTTTATTCGGCAAGTATTTCAAATATGACCATCGAAACAGCAAAAGAAATAATTAATGAACCTGAAATAATAAAAGCTGAAGCTCTAAATAAAGTACCTTTAACTATTCATCATTTATATATTATATCTGCCCGTGAAGAAAAAATTAATGTACTTAGGAATCTGGTAAATTTTTTAAAACCGGAAAAATTAATGGTTTTTTTAAAGCAAAGCGACAAAATGGATCGCTTTACTAAAGAGACCAAGTATCATGGTTTAAAAGCAGGTGGGCTTTATGGTTCTCTGGAAAAGGAAGAAAGAAAAAAGATGATAGATGATTTTCGTAAAGGAAAAATCCAGATCCTTTTTGCAACCGATATTGCGGCCAGAGGCCTTGATATAAAAGGAATAACTCATATTGTTAATTTTGATTTACCTGTAGATGATAAGGCCTACCTCCACAGATGCGGCCGAACCGGAAGAAATAATTCTGAAGGGTTTACCATTTCAATTGTTACAAATGATGAAAAAAATATCCTATTTAAAATAGGAAAAAAACTTGGAATTGACATAATTGACCAAAAGATAAAATTATAAAAAACTGTAGCGACATGCCATGGCATGTCACTACAGTTTTTCAATCAATATTCAAAACAACTTTACCTGTAGTTTTACGGTTTTCCATATCTAGTTGGGCTTGTCCCATTTCTTTCCAGGATAATTCCTGAGTAACTATCGTTTTTAATTTACCCTCAGAAAATAATTTCAGGATTTCCACCATATAATTATGAACCAGCTGTTGTTTATCTCTGGCTACATGCAGCATATTTACGCCATATAACCCTTTACTCTTTAAAAGTAAGGGAATAATATTCAATGCGAACATCGGAAATAAATCTGGTAGCATTGATGGAATTTTAGACAATTTTCTTTCGGAAAGGGAGCTAACGCCAAAACAAACTATCCGGCCTCCGGTATTTAAAATACTAATCCCTTTTTTGATATTTCTTCCGCCTATAGAATCTAGTATTATATCAACTCCACTACCTGAGTTTAACTTTTTTATTTCATCTTCAAAACTGTGAGTTGAATAATTTATCAAATGATCGCATCCCCATTTTTTTGCCAGTTCTAATTTTGAAGATGAGCTGGCAGTACCAAAAACCTCTGCTCCAGCTAATTTCGCCAATTGTAAAGCTGAAAGACCAACACCGCCAGCGATAGCATGAATAAGAACTTTATCTCCCGGAATAAAAGAGCCTGTGCCATGAAGACAATGGTAAGCTGTCAGAAAATTTACCGGAATAGAAGCTCCCTGGGCAAAAGTCATATTATCAGGTAATTTAAAACAAGCTGCTTCCCGGGCAACTGCATATTCAGCATAACCACCAAATTCAACCATTGCCAGGACTTTATCCCCTGTAGTAAAGCTAGTTATATTTTTGCCAATAGCTTCAACAATACCAGCAACTTCATAACCACAGATAAATGGCATGGGAGGCGCATCGGCATAAAGACCTTTTCGGCACATGATATCAGCGAAATTCAGACCAAATGATTTTACTTTTATAAGTACTTCATCATCATTATATTTTGGATCTTTCCATTCTCTGATCTTGATATCTAAAGCATCACCGGGTTTTTCAAATACAATTGCTTTCATTTTTTTTATGTAAAATTATCAAAATTTTTAGCAGTATAATAACATAAGTAAATCTTTTTTATCAGGAATGTTTTTCACAACAAGGGGCTTTACTTCGACTACGCTCAGTAACCAAAGCCCCTTGCTCAGCCAAAGGCTGATGTGAAATTCTTTTTCTATTTAACTATAAATCTCATTTAAGTTTTTCTCACCAATCATAAATTTATTGTAATATTTGTCGACATATCCTGACTGATAAACATTCCAGAGAAGTGACCATAAAAGATTTAAAAAGCTGGTATTTACACCAATTTTTATTAGCTTTTCAAAATACTTTTTTTCAGTAATCCGATTATTTTTTTTATCCTGTTCCAGTTTAGTTAGCTCTTTTATAGGGTACATTTGCTCTGGAAATTGCTGGCGAAAAAATATTTCGATATCATTCAATTCCGATTTTTTTATATCAAAATCATATTCAAAACCTGGTTGCGGAGTATTTAAACAATATTTTATGTCAATATTTTTAAGTAAAGATAAAAAAATTTCTTTATCACCAAGATATATATCGTTTTTCCAGATACAGGTTTCACCATACCAGAAGCTAATTTCATCAACCATAAAAAATCATCAAATTGATAAAAGTTTGGATAAAATACAAATTATACTATAACCAATTTTTTATACTTGTAATAAAGATAACCAAATTAAAGTGACTCAGGTGATATGATTTATTCAAACCTATTACATGGATTATATAATTTTTAATTTATTAAATGGAATCAACAAAAGAAAAAATACCATTTCAGGAAGAAAAATGCGCCAGATGCAATACTGAATTTAAAAGGACACTGGGATTTTTTAATCTTGATAAAAGAAAATGTTTTGTCTGTAAAAAATATGTTTGTTACGGATGTTCAGCAAAAGAAGAAAGGTATGATGTAAATACCAATAAAAAAGGTTATCCCTGCCTTGATTGTTATAAAAATACCAAAAGAGAAGAAGCTTTATCATTTATACCCTCAGGAAATAATTTAATGGCAATGGCCCAAATACCTGTCCAATTACAGGAAGTTAGCAATAAGCTGGAAGAACTTGGCAATATTATTGAACAACAAACGGTTGAAACACGGGATTTTACCCGGATTTTTTTTAATGAAAATATTCACCTTGTAAGAGAAGAAATGAATGTCAAAATAAATGAGATTAAAATTGTTGCCGAAGAACAGATTGACCGGACACAGGAAGTATTAAAAAGAACAGCCCGGGAAATCCTTGATGAAAACTGGGAAATTATCAAAAAAGATATTTACAAAATTATAGGAATTGCCTATATCGGGATATTTTTCCTTTCAGGGATAATCACTGTTGAAATATTTTTAATTACAAAAATATTCAATCATTTTTTTGGCTAATATTATTTGGTAAAGTAAAAAAGAAGGTTGCTCCTTCATCTACTTTTGATTCCGCCCAAACACGACCTCCGTGTTTTGTTATTATTCTGTTGACAATAGCTAAACCGACACCAGTACCTTCAAATTCCGTTGGGTAATGTAATCTTTGAAATACGCCAAACAATCGATCTGCATATTTCATTTCAAAACCAGCACCATTATCTTTAACATAATAAGTTGTTTCATTTTCCGCTGGAATTTCACCAATTTCTATTACCGGATTTTCTTTTTTTGAAGAATATTTTATCGCATTTGAAATAAGGTTAACCCAAACTTGTTTAAGTAAAATAGAATCAGCTTCAGCTATACCTAAAGGTTTAGTAATAATTTTTGAATTATTTGTATTTGAATACTTTAATTCAAACAAAATAGTTTCGATCAGCTTTGACATATTAACCTGAGTTTTTGTTACTGGTTTTCTTCCCAATTTTGAAAACTCAAGCAAAGCATCAATAAGATTGGCCATTCTATTTGATGCATCATAAATTATATTAATATATTTGTTATTTTCCTCATCCAGGAGATGTGTAATATTTTCCCGAATCATTTCAATAAAGCTATTCATGTGGCGCAAAGGAGCCCGTAAATCATGTGAAACAGAATAGGTAAATGATTCAAGTTCTTTATTTGTTGCTTCAAGCTGGCCAATATTATTTTGTAAATCAATGTTTAATTGTTTGATTTGCTGATCAGAAATTTTTTGTTTTGTTATATCCCTTTCGTTTATTGCAATAGATTTATGTTCAATACCTGCGTCTGTAATAACAGAAGCTGAAAATAAAACATCAATTAATTTTCCATGCTTGGTAATTCTTTTTGTTTCAATTTCTTGAATTTTTTCACCAAAAATTATTTTATTCATCATTTCCTGAGCTTCAGGTTGTAAATATTCTGGTATAATGTTCCAAATTTTCATTTTTATTGCTTCTTTTTCAGAAAATCCATAAATTTCTTCAGCCCCTTTATTCCAGGAAATTATTTGGCCTTCATGATCATAAATATAAATTGCATCAATTGACTGCTTAACGACTGTTGCCAAATAATTTCTTATTTTTTCCACCTGTTTGATTTCAGTAATATCCCTAGCATTAACAAACCATTTTCCATATTTTGCAACAACTTTCCACTGTAGCCATTTTATACTTCTGTCTTTACAATAAATTCTGGTTTCAAATGACAACTGTTCTTTGTTTAGGTTACTTAAATTTTTAACCATTATCCGATCTTCATTACTAAGAAAAAAGGTTAAAGCTGTTTCTTTGGTCTCTTCATGGCTATATCCAAGAATGCTGGTAAAAGCATGATTTATTTCTTCAATCTTAAATGTACTGGAATCTATTATTCCTATTATATCAGCTGAATTATTGATTAGTAATGCCGATTTTTCCAGAGAAAGGTTTTTTTCAACCAATTCTTTTTTTTGTAATTGGAGTTTTAATAAAACAGAAACTTTAGCTTTTGCAATTTCAGGATCCAGTGGCTTATAGAGATAGTCTACGCCACCTTCTTCGAATCCCTTCATCATAAACTTATGCTCTTTATGTTCAGCAGAAGCAAAAATAATCGGAATATCTTTTGTTCTTTTATTTATCTTTAAAATTTGTGCTACTTCAAAACCATCCATATCAGGCATTTGTACATCAAGAATGATCAGATCAACTTCTTTATTTAAAGCTATTTTTAAAGCATCTTTTCCATTGGTAGCACTGACAAATATTCTGTCTTTACTGGATAACAAGCCTTCAAGTGATAAAATATTAGCAGCTTTATCATCAACAATTAAAATGATTGCCTTTTCTTTTCTTTCCATATTTATCTTTGCTAATTTTAATAAGTATGTATGAATTTGATTTAATCCCCATATGTATTTTACATTATTTGTTTCAATAGCGGCACTGGGCATAAATGGAAATTGTGCTTCCATTGGGTTTTGAGCAATAGTTAATCCTCCATTTTCACTAATTGATTTGATTCCGGCAGTACCATCATTATTTGCTCCTGTAAGTATTATTCCAATCAGCTTATCTTTGTAAACCTGAGCAGCTGATTCAAAGAGTACATCAATAGATGGTCTGCTGAAACGAACAAGTTCGTCAGATGATAAAGAAAAGGTAAAATCGTTTTCGATTAATAAATGATAATCAGGAGGAGCAATATAAACATATCCACTAATTATTTTTTCTTTTTCATTGGCCTGTTTAATTTTTAACTGACATTTACTTTGTAGTACCTCTTCAAATAATTCACGTTGATCCTTTGAGCGGTGTTGAACAATAATAATAGGTAAAGGGAAATCAAAAGGAAGTTTTCCTAAAATTGATGATAATGCATGAAGTCCACCAGCTGATGTGCCAATAACAATTGCTTTAGCTCGATGTTCTATCAAAATTTATTTTTTTTCCTAAATATTTTTTCTTTTCGATCAACTTCATCAAAATCTTTTCTGTTTTCTGAAAACAAAAGGGATTCTTTATTTCCCAAACCAAGAAAACCAAATGGGCATAAACTTTCAAAAAAAAGATTGATTACTTTATTTTGCAACTGCTGATTAAAATAAATTAAAACATTACGACAGATGATTAGTTGAAACTCATTAAAAGACTTATCAATTGCCAAATTGTGAGGGGAAAAGACAATATTTGTTTTTAGAGATTTATTAAACATTACTGAATTATATTTTGCTTTATAATATTCTGAAAATGAATTTTTACCTCCAGACTTTTGGTAATTAATTGTGTGGTTTTTCATTTTTTCAATATCATAAATTCCATCTTTAGCAATTTGTAATGATTTTTGATTAATGTCAGTTGCATAAATTACAGTTCGGTTTAAAAGCCCTTCTTCCTCTAAAAGAATAGCTATTGAATAAACTTCTTCACCAGTAGCACATCCGGCAATCCAGATTTTAATAAAAGGGTAGGTAGCAAGCCGGTTCATTACATTTTCCCGAAGGCTTTTGTAAAATGGAGGATCTCTAAACATTTCTGTAACTGTAACAGAAATTTCCTGAATAAATTCTTCAAAAATTTTTTCATCCTGGAAAATAGCTTTACTTAAAATACTTAGCTCATTTATTTTTTTAGAGTTCAGGAAATGAGCTATTCGTCTTTTTACAGAAGCCCCTGCATAATTAGTAAAATCATATCCGTAAAATGACCGGATAGACTCCAGAAATTTTTTATACTCTTCCTCATCAAATATCATATTTAATTAATCAAATGTAGAGACATGCCATGGGTTGAAAAAATTATAAGATGTTCTTTAAGCATTATTTATCTTGATAACCAGACACGCATAAGTGACATTAATTGTTCAATATTTACTGGTTTTGACACATAATCAGACATCCCGGCACTGAGACATTTTTCTCTGTCTCCTTTCATCGCCTTTGCTGTAAGAGCAATTATTGGTAAAGATTTAAAGGTTTCTATATTCCTTATTTCCTTTGTGGCATCATAGCCATCCATTTCCGGCATCATTACATCCATTAGGATAATTTCAATAGATGAATTTTCTTTGAGCATTTTTATTGCATCTAATCCATTTTCAGCAGTGAGACAATTCATTCCTTCTTCTTCCAAAGCATTGGTAAGTGAATATATATTTCGTATATCATCATCAACAACCAAAACTGTTTTATTTTTAAGAACTTCATCAGTCCGATGAAGTTTTCTAATTATATTTTGTTTTTCTTTTGGCAGTTTTGCCTCTACTCTATGTAAAAAAAGCATGGTTTCATCAAGTAAACGTTCGTGAGAATTAGCTGTTTTTAATACAACTGTATTAGCAAATTTCATTAATCGGGTATTTTCCTCTTTAGATAAATCTTTACCTGTATAAATAATTATTGGTATTTTTTTCAAGTGATCATTAGACTTGATTTTTTCAAGTAAATCAAATCCCGACATATCAGGTAATCCCAAATCAATAATCACACAATCAAAATAATCGTCATTCATCATTTCATAAGCTTCATTACCAGAATAAGCAGAAAAGCTTTTTACATCGCCATTACCAATCAATTCACGAATTGCCTTATTTTGATTTTCATTGTCTTCAATTATCAGAAGTTTTTTAATTTTCTTACTGATAAAATCCTCTATTTTATCAAATGTATTATTTAGTTCATCCTTACTGATTGGCTTTTGGGTAAAATTGAAGGCACCAAGCTCCATTCCTTCTTTTCTTTTATCGTAACCGGAAATAATCTGAACCGGGATATGACGTAAATCAGGAGCATTTTTTAAGTGTTTTAGTACTTCAACTCCATCCATCACAGGTAATTTCATATCCAGTATAATGGCATCCGGTTTATGATACCTGGCGTAACTTAGTCCTATATTACCCTGTTCGGCAACAATACCCTTGTAATTTCTTAATCTGACTAAATCTAAAAGAACTTTAGAAAAATCAGTATCATCTTCCATTATCAAAATAACTTTATCATTTTCATGAATATTATAACGATCATCATTCACATCTCCTTCTGAAACCGGAAATTTTTCAGTTTTCCTTGGCTTGGGTAAATCGTGCTTTATATTTTCATTTATCGTTACTTTCTGTTCCGGTAAAGATACAAATGAGTTATCAAATTTGACCGGAAGATATAAAGTAAAAGTACTTCCTTTGCCTTCTTCACTGGATAAATGAATTTCCCCACCCAAAGCACTGGCAATTTCACGGCTGATTGAAAGACCCAGGCCTGTACCACCATATTTCCTTTTGGTAGAACCATCTGCCTGCTGAAAAGCTTCAAAAATGATGCCCTGTTTTTCAGGGACAATACCAATTCCAGTATCTTTTACAGTAAAAGCAATAACTTTATCTTTACTGGTTAGTTTATTATTTTTAAAAGAAACAAAAGATTTTAATTCATTTATTGATAAAGTAACATGACCATTTTTATCAGTAAATTTGAAAGCATTGGATAATAGATTTCTGAGAATCTGTTCAAGACGTTGTTTATCAGTACTAAGGTATTTTAGCTCATCCACGGCATATTCTATTTTAAACTCAATAGCTTTACTTTTGGCCAGCTCTGAAAACATTGAGGTAATATCATTTTTTACTTCATTTAAATCAACATTTGCAATATTTAACTCTGTTTTTCCTGATTCAACTTTTGAAAGATCAAGTATTTCATTAATCAGTTCAAGCAAATCGGTACCCGAGTTATAAATATTTTTTGAAAACTCAATTTCTTTTTCTGCAAGTAAGCCACTTTTGTTTTCCGAAAGTAATTGGGAAAGGATTAAAATACTGTTTAAAGGCGTTCTCAGTTCATGGGACATATTTGCCAGAAACTCAGATTTATATTTGCTGGTAACTTCAAGTTCACGTGCCTTGGTTTCAATATCCATTTTTGCATTTTCCAGTTTTTCTTTTTGTTCTTCAAGTAAATTGGCTTTTTCTTCTAATTCTTCATTGGTCTGCTGTAATTCTTCCTGCTGGGTTTTCAACTCTGCCTCAGATTTTTCCAGTAAGCTGGTTTTTTCCACTAATTCTTCATTTGATTGTTTTAACTCTTCCTGCTGAACTTCTAATTCTTCAGCCTGTCTCTGGGTTTCTTCCAGAAGTTCTTTTAGTTTTGTCCTGGATTGGGCCGCATTGATTACAATAGCAATATTCTCTGCAATCATTTTTAGAAGCTCCATATCAAGGTCAGAGAATTCCCTGACAGCACCTATTTCCATCACTCCTTTGAGAATGCCATCCTGTAAAAGTGGCAAAATAAGGATATTTTTTGGTACTTTATTACCCAGTCCTGAATTTATCTTTATATAATCATCAGGAACTTCGGTAAAGATAATCGGCTTTTTCTCCTGAGCAGCCTGACCAACAAGGCCTTCACCAATTTTTATAACATTTGTATTCTGTTTTCGGATATTAAAGGCATAACTACCTGAAAGATGTAGTTGTCCGTTTTCAAAAAGATAAATTACCCCAATTTGGGCTTTTAAATATGTACATAATTGGTCTATAATAACCTGAGTAAGCTCTGAAGCTTCTTTTTCTCCCCTGATTTTTTCATTTAATTCAAAGCTACCCGATAACAGCCAGTTTTTATCTGCGCTTTCCTGTTCTGCTTTTTTAAGGGCACGTAAATTGGCTGAAATAATCAGATAGACACTAATAAGTACAAAAACAATAACTAATAATAATAAAATAAATATGGTATTAAAGCTACTTGCATCTTCTTCACTCGCTTTTTTACGTTCTATAAGCAATTTACTCTCAATTTCTTTACAGTTATCAATAATACTTCTTATCTGTTCCTGAATATCTTTTCCTTTACCAGAAGCAATAAAATCTATTGCTTTTTTAGAATCTTTTTTGCGGATTTCAATTGCTTCTTCCCGAGCTTTAATTATTAATTCAACATTTTTTCTTAAATTTTCAATGTTTTTTTCTTGTACCAGATTATCAGAACTCAGATTTGTTACTTTATCTAGTTGTTCAAAAATTCTTTTTTTGCCATTATAATAAGGCTCAAGAAAATCCTCATTATTAGTAATGACAAAACCTCTTACACCTGATTGAATATCTATTGTTGATGCTGCAATGGATTCAAACTCGTATAACACCTCATGGGTATGACTTACCCATTGATTAGTATCAATAAACTTTTGACTGTTTTTAAAAGAAAAAACACCAACAGCAATTAAAATAATCGTACAGGCAACAAATCCTGCCAGAATTTTTTGGCTAAATGTCATATTCATAGTATTTAAGTTTTTGTGTAAAAATTTAACGTAATTAATTATAACATTCAAGTTAGAGAAATTAAGCTGTTTTTATAACAAATTTTCTTAAACAGATAGGCATAATATATATTTATTACATTGAACGTTGATACTTTTGGGGTTAATTATGCTAATGTATATTATAACGAACCTATTAGATAAAAGAAATTTATTAGTAGTTTAGGATAGATATGGAAGGATCAAAAGAACAATTCAAAGAATTTATATCTTTTATCAGGAAAAATTGTCTTGATAAATTTACCAATGAATTCTTTGCTTCTATTGAAAATGGAAAAATACCCCAAAAGTTAAATTTTACAGTTGAACAATTGGAAAAAGATAAATTGTTTGAGGAAATAAATGAATTATTTTTAGATTTGACCAAACAAAAAGCAGTATTATTAGAGCTTTTACCAAAATTTACGACAGATATTTCAGACTGCTTAAACATAGTCAAGGCAATTGATGAGCTATTTACTCAGTATCAAGGGTATTCATTGAAAATGTTAGCAAAGGCTTTCAAAGAATCTAAAGAACAGTTATCGGAAAGCTTTTTAAAACGAGAATCGCTAAACAAAGAACTGGAAGCTTTGAGTTATTCAATTTCTCATGATCTTCGGGCCCCACTTAGAAGTATTGATGGGTTTAGTCTGGCTTTAATCGAAGATTTTGAAGAAAAACTTGACGAAGAAGGCAAAGATTACCTAAAGAGAATTCGGGATGCAAGTCAGAAAATGTCTGATTTAATAGATGATTTACTAAATTTATCCAGGATAAGCAAACGAGAAATGTTGATTGAACCTGTTAATCTTAGTGAAATTTCTAATGAAATAATTAATGAATTTAAAGAATTAGAACCTGGCAGAAAAACTGACATAGTAATAAATAAAGAGCTAATTGTATCAGGGGATAAATTATTACTACGGATAGTACTTGATAACCTGTTTGGAAATGCCTGGAAATTTACCAAAAATGAATATACAATAATTGAGTTTGGATCTTTTTCTGATAATCACAACTCCAATCAAAAAGTATATTTTATAAGAGATAATGGTGTTGGCTTTGATATGAAATATACTAATAAATTATTTGGTACTTTTCAGAAACTTCATAATATAAATGAATTTCCAGGTTCCGGAATCGGACTGGCAACAGTTCAAAGAATTATAAGAAAACATGGCGGAAATGTGTGGGCAGAATCAGAAGAAAACAAAGGCTCTGTATTTTTCTTTACTCTAAATACATAAGGCTATTTTCAATTAAAATATTATTAAGGGAAAATAAAGACATAACTAATAATATTTAATAGTCGGGGCGACCCGGCGGGTCGCCCTAACAAATAAGATTTTGTGATAAGTTATTTTTTTAAAATTATTAAATAAGAAGGAAAGCAATGGAAGGAAAAGTTATTTTACTGGTTGAAGATAACCCGGATGATCAAAAGTTAACTTTAAGAGCTTTGAAAAAAAATAATATTTTAAATGAAATTATTATTGCTAATGATGGAGTTGAAGCTATAGATTACCTTTTAGGTACCGGAATATTCAATGGAAGAGATTTAAATATTAAACCAACATTAATTTTATTGGATTTAAAACTTCCCAAAATGGATGGTCTGGAAGTTTTAAAAATTATCCGGGAAAACAAGGTAACAAAATTTATCCCCGTTGTCATTCTTACTTCTTCAAAAGAAGAACATGATTTATTGAGAAGTTATGAGCTTAATGTTAATAGTTACATTAGAAAACCCGTTGATTTTCAGCAGTTTAGTGAAGCAATAAAGCAAATTGGTCTGTATTGGATGGTATTAAATGAACTTCCCCCAAGATAATAAAGCGGAAAACGAAAAAAAAATAAATATTTACTCTGAAGCAGAACTTCGGCAAAAGGAGAATTCTATTGGAAACAATGCTATTAAAAAGAAAGTAAACATTTTAATAGCAGAAGATTCTGAAGCGGATTTTATCTTACTTCTTAGAGAATTAAAAAAAGGTAGTTTCATTTTAGAATATAAAACAGTTGACAAAATTTCCGATTTTGAAAATGAGATAAGAAAAAATGTTTATGATATTATCATTTCCGACTTTAATTTACGAGGATTTGATGCTTTTAACATTTTATCCAGTTTAAAAATTCAAAATGCTAATATTCCGATAATAATTTGTTCAGGTACAGTTGGTGAAGAAAAAGCAGTTCAACTGATGAAAGAAGGAGCAACTGATTTTCTCCTAAAAGATAATCTTAAAAGATTGAATACTATTATTGATAGATTAATAAATGAAATAGAAGAAAAAACTTTAAATAAAACTCAAATAAAAGAAAGTGAAGAAAAATTTAGAAATTCATTTGAATTTGCTCCTTTTGGGATGGCAATTATTAATCTGGATGGTAAGTTTTCCAAAGTTAATCAAGCTTTATGTAATATTTTTAATTACAAAGAAGAAGCATTTTTTTCTAAAACACTAAGTTCTCTTTCTTACTCAGAAGATATAAATAATGAAGAATCATTGATTAAACATTTAAATACTGATTTAATAAGAAATTTTCATCTCGAAAAAAGGTTTGTTCATTCAGGGGGAGAAATCATCTGGGTAAGTTTAAGCGGTTCTGTTGTCAGAAATTCAAAAAACGATGTTTTATACTATATATTTCATTTTCAGGATATAACCGATAGAGTTCAGAAAGAGAAAAAAATTACTGAGCAGGCA
Organism: uncultured Candidatus Sericytochromatia bacterium; assembly: GCA_964422885.1. Classification (GTDB taxonomy): domain Bacteria; phylum Cyanobacteriota; class Sericytochromatia; order UBA7694; family JACMQJ01; genus CAYRDV01. Next base: position 1,919 of record CAYRDV010000090.1, on the reverse strand, counting down.
GCATTACTTGATAAAGCCAAAGATATAATAATTGTAATTGATACAGAAACGATTATTAAATATTGGAACAAAAGTGCAGAAAAAATATTAGGTTGGACTGAAAAAGAAGCATTAGGGCAAAAAATAGAATATTTTTTTCCAAAGGTTGATGTTAAAAAGGTCTATGAGGTTTTACTTAATGAGAGTGAGTGGAGTGGTGAGATTAAAGTTATAAATAAAAACGGAAAAGAGATAATTTTAGAAGGAAATAACACCCTTATCCGGGATGATAATGGTTTTCCTAAATCAATTTTGATTATTAATTCTGATATAACTGAAAGAAAATCAATTGAAGCCCAGTTTCTCCGCTCACAAAGGTTAGAAAGTATTGGTACTTTGGCAGGCGGTATCGCCCATGATCTTAATAATGTACTTTCACCAATAATGATGTCAATTGAGTTATTTAAAATAAAGCTACAGGATGAACAAAGCGTTCGAATTATAAAAAACCTGGAAATAAGTGCAAAAAAAGGCTCCGATTTAATTAGGCAGGTTTTACTTTTTTCCAAGGGGTTGAAAATTCAGTCCGGATTTATCAATATCAGACTATTAATTAGTGAATTAGAACAAATAATCAGAGACACTTTTCCCAAAGAGATAGAAATTACTATCAAATTGGATGATATATTCTGGCAGGTTATTGGTGACAAAATTCAGATTTATCAAGTCTTAATGAATTTATGCATTAATGCCAGAGATGCTATGCCCAAAGGTGGAAATTTGATTATTGAAGCTCATAATATGTTAATTGATCATGCATATACCCGTAATCATTATGAAGTAGAATCAGGTATTTATGTTCTGATAAAAGTTACAGATAATGGCACAGGTATGCCCAAAGAAATAACAGAAAGAATATTTGATCCATTTTTTACCACAAAAGAAATTGACAAGGGAACGGGACTGGGATTATCAACTTCGCATTATATTGTCAAAAATCATAAGGGATTTATTAATGTATATTCTGAAGAAGGAAGAGGAAGTATTTTCAAAGTTTATTTACCTGCCATTCCTGAAAACGAGGTTCAGGAAATTGAACAGGAAAAATTTAAATCATTAAGGGGAAATGGAGAGTTAATATTAATTATTGACGATGAAGAATCCATCAGAGATATCACAAAAGACACCCTGGAATCATTTGGTTATAGTGTAATTACAGCCAATGACGGGACTGAAGCGATAGCTTTGTATTTTCAACACAAAAATAATATCAGAGTAGTTCTTACTGACATGATGATGCCAAATATGGACGGATTATCAACAATTAAGGCGTTATTAAAAATTGATCCTAATATAAAGATAATTGCTTCAAGCGGATTTACTTCCGGTATTAATGAAATAGAAGCGCAACTTCTTGGTGTAAAAAGCTTTATTTCTAAACCATATTTAGCAAGTCAGCTATTGGAATTAATTTATAATATGCTTTAAAATAAATTTATTCCTAAATTTCTATAGAAAGATATTTGGGAAAAGTACTATAATAAAAGAGGTTAATTTTTCTGGAGTATAAATTATGGTATATTTTCCTGAGCCTTCTATAAGAACAAGTACAACAAGAGAGACCGGGAATAATCCTAATGTTCAGGCTCTGAATCAAATCGGAAATACTACTAAACCTAATACTCCTATGATTGTATCAGTTGCAAAAACTGAAATTAATACTAAAGATTCAAACTTAGCCCAAAAATTTGCCAGTGGCAAAGGAGAGCCGGTTCATTCAATATTTGAAGAAAAAGCCCAGCAAAAAAATGAAAATGCTCAACCTCTAGTTGCTTTAATTGCCTCAATGTTATCTATTTTAGGTGCTACAACATTAGGCTCAGCGTATAATCCGGCACTTGCCGATGCAGTTCAAAAAAGCCTGGAAAAAAATATTGCTT
>CAYRDV010000089.1:0-17604 GCA_964422885.1 uncultured Candidatus Sericytochromatia bacterium | reverse complement strand
TTCACATCGGGGTTTCCCCAAATTCTTTGGGGCCGGGGTTTACCCCGGAGTTAATTTCGGTACTCCGAAACAGGGACCCTCTGGGAGTTATACTAACAGGGGCCCCTTTAGGGGATTTATTTTAAAATAACAAAAACAGTTGTAACCATTAATAAAGGGGTTAAAAGAAAAACACCATAGAGAAAGGAGGTTACCTTTTTTGAATCAATTTTTAAGGTTTTAATAAATGGATCTTTTATCAGTTCATCATCTGCAAAAAGATCCAGAATATCTTCCGTATCTGAATTTAAAAGTTCAACGGGTTTTTGTTCATATTCTTTTAACTTTTCCGGGTAAAATTGATTAAGATAATTTCTTAAAGTTTTTTTGATTCTTTCCGTTTCGTAGTTATTAATTCCTAAAGCTCCAACCCATAAAGGAATCAACATTAAAAAATAGAATTCAAAAGAGACATTTTTAAATTCTTTGACAAAAAAATAATTTACCAGAATTACACTTATTATTAAAAAGTTAAACCCTGCCCAGTAAATTTTCATATGGGAATTATAATTAATTTTATTTTCCATAAAAAATATACATCTTATCAATTACTGTTATAAATTATAAATTAAGAAATGGCTATAATTCTTTTTTCTATTTTTAATTCACATTTATCCGGCCACTATCAGTTGAGCCATTAATTTTGTAAGAATAAGAACCTGTATAGATAAATTTCTTTGTAAATTGTTTTCCAGGAGATAATTGAATTATTTCCGGTTTACTTTTTTTACCCATTAACCAGTTTAACCCGGAAGATGGATTCGTAAATTCCATTGTACAGGTTGTGGCATCATTATTAACCCAGGTAATTGTGGAATTTTTATTTACAGTAAAACTTGAACCGATTATTCTTTTATTTTTAATATTCAATGTTTTATAGGTTGGCTTTAAAACTTTTGGTGTTATTTTTTTATAAGGTTTTACTTTTGTTTTCTTTGTATTTTTGGTTTCAGATTTTGCAATCATAAAGCTTTTTCCATTATGTTCACTTATTGCCAGACTATTAAGTGGAAAGAGCAATAAAGATGATACTATTATTAAAAAAGATATTTTTATATTATTTTTAAAACTCATCATAACTCCTCATAAGATGGGGCCAGGGCCATTGTTAATCCTAATAAACCCCTTTCAGTCTATTATAAAATTAAATATTTTGTCAAATTATTTAATGATATAATCAATATCTTAAAAGATATAATGATTTTGGACTGAAAATCATTTGAAAATTAATATTTTTAAAAAACTAAATTTAATATTAATAGAAGCAAATCTAATCCTTATTCTGGAAATGGTTTTAGGAGATGATATAAATGAAAAATATAATTAAAATTGCTTTTATTATATTTATAGTTTGTCTTTTTCCAGACTTTTCTTTTGCTGAGCAAAAATTACCTGTAAAAAAAATCCTGATGATTTATAGTTCTTCACCCGAATCAGCGGGTGCAATAAAGTTCTCAAAAGGCTTTAAAGATGAGTTGAATTTACAAAAACACTTTGAAATTGATTACATGTTTGAATATAACGAGTTATCCCGTAATATTCGGAAAACTGGTTATTTAGATAGTCTTACCCGTTTTTTAAAAGAAAAATATGCGGGCAATATGCCAGACCTGATTGTTCATCAATTAAGAGATTACCGGGATAAAAGTAATTCAAACTATTTTTTAAGATACAAGGAAATATTCCCCAATGTACCGGTATTACTTACATGGACAAATGAGTTAGAGGGTTTTATGGAAATTAAACTCCCGGATAATTATACTGGTGTATTTAAGAGAATGGATTTGACCCCATCATTTGATCTTATTCTACAGGTACAGCCTTCAACAAAAAAGATTTATCTGGTAATTGGTACAACTAAGTTTGAGAGAAAGTTTCTAAATAAAACTTTAGATGTAATGAAAGAATATGGTAATAAAGTCGAATTTGTCATTTTAAACAAGCAGCCTGTTGCTGAAATCCTTAAAACAGTCAAAAATGCTGATAAAAATTCAGTTATTTTATTATCCAGTTTTATTCAGGATAGCGATGGAAAACTTTACCTTCCCAATGATATGATAACCCAACTGACAAAGCTATCCCCTGTTCCGGTTTATGGTACTTTTTATAATTTCATTGAAAATGGTTCTATCGGTGGATTTATGCATGATAATGAAATTTTTGGTAAAAAAACTGCAGAATCATGTATTGAAATGTTAAATTATCCCGAAAGGAAAAATATCCCCTTAAAAATAGTGACAACCAGTAATTATGTCTTTGAATGGCGTGAAATGAAACGTTTTGGGATTAAAGAAAAATTATTACCGGAAGAAAGCGTTGTAATTAATAAAGAATATACATTTTGGGAACTTTATTATGTTTACATTATTGCGGCCATTATTTTTATGATTATTGAAGGTTTACTGATTATGTTTCTGTTGGTAAACCGGGCATATAGGAAAAAGGCTGAAAATCAACTGCTGCGAATTAATGATCAGCTTGAAAACAAAGTACTTGAACGAACAAACCAGTTAGAAGTAATTAATGAGGATCTCCGAAAATCAAAAGAACAGGCCGAAATAGCTAATAAATCAAAGAGTGAATTCCTGGCAAATATGAGCCATGAACTGAGAACACCACTAAATGCTGTTATTGGATTTAGTGAACTTCTAAGAACCTTAATCAAGGATGAAAAGTATAAAAGCTATATAGAGACTGTTAATTTAGCAGGTAACAGTTTACTGACACTGATTAATGATATTTTGGATTTATCTAAAATTGAATCAGGAAAACTGGAGATTAACCTAAAACCAGTTAATTTAAATAAAGTGTTTGATGAGATCGGTAAAATATTTAAACAAAAATTTTAAAGTAAAAATCTAAAATTTATAGTAGAAGTTGAAAAAGATTTTCCCCAATTTATCTTAATGGATGAAATAAGAATCAGGCAAATTTTATTAAATCTGGTTGGTAATGCTGTTAAATTCACTGATAAAGGCCATATAAAACTCTCTGTAAATTGTGTTTATTATGATTTAACTGATTTGAGTAAAATTAATATTACTATGGCAGTTGAGGATACAGGTGTTGGTATTCCTGAACATGAACAGGAATTAATATTTGAGTCATTTAAACAGAAATCAGGACAAAATGAAAGAAAATATGGCGGAACCGGTCTTGGTCTCTCCATCACTAAAAAGCTGGTAGAAATCATGAATGGCAGAATTTATATCACCAGTGTTCCCAATCAAGGAAGTACTTTTTTTGTTGAATTATGCAAGCTTAATAAGCCTGCTTTAGAGGTTTTACCTGAAGAAGAAACTTTATTTGATTTTACTCAATATTCATTTGTACCTAAAAATGTTTTAGTTGTTGATGATGTAGAATCAAATCGTTCTCTGTTAAAAGAATTACTAATTAAAGTTGGTTTAAGTGTCATAACTGCTGAAAATGGCTTTGAAGCGCTGAAAAGAGTTGCTGATTTAAAGCCTGATTTAGTGATCATGGATTTAATGATGCCAGTTATGAATGGTTATGAGGCCACTAAAAATATTAAGGAAACTCCTGATACATCTCATATTCCGGTAATAGCATTAACTGCTTCCATATCTGAAAATAGCTTTTCCGATACAAACTTTGACGGATTCCTTACAAAACCGGTAATTTTTGAAAAACTTCTTAAAGAAATTTCCCGATTCATTCCTAATGAAATTATAAAAGTGAAGGAAAATGTCCCTGAAAGTGTTCAAAAAATTGAAATAGAGGCTGATTTAATGAAGTATTTTACTGAGAATCTGATACCAATGATTACAAAACTGGAAAAAGCCTTAAAAATTGAAAATGTAAAAAAAGTGGCTGAAATTTTAATCGCAAAAGGTAAGGAATATAATTCTGAAGCAATCGTTTTAAAGGGAGAAGAGCTTTCTAAACATGCTGCCAGTTTTGATATTGTAAAAATAAAAGCAAATCTAAAAAATATTTTGGAACTTATGTTAGAGGATACTAAAAATGGAAGATAATATCAATAATTTAATTTTAATTGTCGATGATAACCCCCATAATATTCAGGTATTGGCTGCAGTAGTAAATGAGTGCGAATATGAATCTGGTTTTGCAATGGATGGCAGACAGGCACTTGATTTTCTGGAAGAAAATATCCCGATATTGATTCTATTGGATGTAATGATGCCTGATATGAATGGCTTTGAAGTCTGTGAGGAAATAAAAAAGAAAAAAGAATTAAGAGATATCCCAATTATTTTTTTAACCGCAAAAAGCGAAAAAGAAGATATCATTAAAGGTTTTGAAGTAGGTGGAGTTGATTATGTAACCAAGCCATTTAATAATATGGAACTTAAAATGAGGATCCGTACCCATATCGAACTTCAGCAAAGTAAAAGTAAACTACAGATGCTTAATAAGGAACTGGAAAAATCCAATGCTACTAAAGATAAGTTTTTTTCAATTATTGCCCATGATTTGAGGGGACCAATCGGTAATATTAACCAGTATCTGGATATCATTATCGATGAAGTTTCAGAGATGGAAGAGCTTAGCATAACTGATGATTTAAAAATTCTAAAAAATTCGGCAAAAACAAGTTATGAACTTTTAGAAAACCTGCTTATATGGGCATCTTCACAAAAAGGGACAATTGATTTTGATCCTGATATTTCTAACTTTTATAAACTGGTTGAATCAAATATTGACCTTTTTACCCAATCAGCAGAAAAAAAACAGATTTCTCTAAAAAATAATGTTAATCCTGGTTTAGAAGCATTTTTTGATTACAATATGATCAATACGATCGTCAGAAACCTGATAAATAATGCCATTAAATACACTAGTAACAACGGAGAAATAGTTGTTTCCGGGATTGAAAAAGATGAATTTTTAGAAATTTGTGTTTCTGATAATGGTGTTGGAATGCCTCAGCCATCAGCTGATAAATTATTTCAGATTGATGTAAAAAAATACAGTAAAGACGGTACTGAAGGTGAGAAAGGTTCCGGTTTGGGATTGATTTTATGTAGTGAATTTATAAATAAACATAATGGCAGGATTTGGGCTGAAAGTGAAGTAGGTAAAGGTAGTCAGTTTAAATTTACTTTACCAAAAGCCTAAACAAGGGGCTTTAGTCCCTTGGGTTTTAGCCCGTTGTTATAACTTCTGTATATTTTATGCATATCTGTGAAGAAAACCTGTAAAATGATGAATTTTTCATGAATTTTTTATGAATTCTATTGAAAGTAATATCAAAAAATAATAGAATAACTTTTATACAATTTTATATATAAACTATTGATATTAGAATATTTAATTTTATTTTGTTAATTTTATTAAATTTATTTGCCATAATTCTCATTATTTCTCTTAAAATAGGTTAAACTAACTTAATTATATGATAATAGTGTTTAATTACAAAGTCTAATTTTTCAAGAGGGGTTATAATAAATCCAAATGAGACACAAACTAGCTATTTTATTAATGTTAACGGTTATTTCCGGTCATACAATATCATGCAATAATAATTCACCTTCTACAGATACATCTGTTACTAAAACAAATGCGCCAGTTTCAGACACCAAAAACTTAACCCTTATTGCCTATCAGGATATAAATGGTAATGTCAGTCAAATAACTAAAAAAAATATCTTATCAGCCCAATTAGGCAGCAAGCCTCCAAAGTCTGTTTCCAGCTGTGCTACTGATTGCCCGCCTATTTCAGATTATGGAATTAATACCAGAGGAAATGAGCCTTTAACCCTGAAATTAAATTTACCTGCCGGTGGTTTGGGGATTAAAGCAGAGGGAACACAGGAAGATACTTCAGTTTCAATCGTAATTCCTTATAATTTATATAAAAATATTGATGGTGATTCACCAAGACAGAGTTTGGTTTATCTGATCAAAGCAAAAAATCCTTCACAAAAAAAGAAATTTACCGAGTTAGCGGTTATGGATTTCTTTGAAATTTCCGGCGCAGAAGTTGATAGTTCTGGAAAAGTTTCACGGGTTGCCACTATCCAGTCATCTGATGAAAAAGATTTAACCTTTTTTACTGCGGATCAAAAAGTAATGGGCTTTAATTTGGATAATATTACCCAGGGTGACACTAAATCAAAGTTTTCCAGAGCTCAAACAGAAGAAGAAACAAAATATCTTAATGAGTTGAAGAGTAGTATGGATAATATCCTTAGCACTTTAAAGAAAGATGCTCCCAGCTCACCTGAACCTCAGGTAAGTGAAAAACCGTCAGCAACACCAAAACCAACCGGAACTCCTACTCCAGTTCCAACCCCGACACCTACTCCTGTTCCTACCCCAATTGGGCCTGCCCCGGAAAAACTGACTAAAAAAGATTTTGCTAATGGTGTGGAATACAATAGTTTTAACCGTTTTAGTGATAATAAGGTTTTATGCCAAACAACCAAACATTGGGAAGCAGAACAATGCCAGGGTAATTATGGAGATGAAACTCAATTCCTTTTTGTCAGCAAAGTGAAGGAAGGAGTTGAAACCAAATATTATCATGATATTTCCAGTGCTGAAATCGGAGACTGGAAAGAAGGAGATAAAGTAAGTGTGATGATGTTTGTTCATAACTCTGCCCGTACCCATCTTGATGATATTTCCAACAGAACTTTTATGGCTCAGAATGTAAATTTAAAGCTAAATCTTAATGGAAGCGCACTAAATAGTGAAATTAGTGCAAAGAATACTTATTTATCGGATCTGGATTACCAAAATAAAAAAAGTGATCCAAATTATGTTGCTGTAATAACTGATACTGCCAATATTGAATTACCGGGTACTCTAAAATTGGCCTTTGATAATACCGCAGCTTCAAAAGTAAAATGGTTTAGAAATAAACCTGTTAGTGAATGTGAGTCTTTTAAAACGGGTGAAGTAGTGGATTGTTCTGTAGATTCGGACCCAGACTCATCAAAATATACTATTAAGGATAATGAATTTAATTTCACTTTTGGTGATTTACCAGGAGGATATTACTTTTCACAATGGATTTATGTAAATTTAATAGTTGCTAAAAAATGAGTTATGGCAATAAACTGTTACAATGGACTAAAGCCCATTGTTTAGTAAATTCATATATTTTTAACAAGGTGCTTTAGTGCCTTGTTTCTTAAATTATTACATAGGAAAAGGTTATGAAAAAACTATTTTCTTTTACTGAAACAATATTGCTATTGTCAGTGACAGGCCTTATTTCCTGCCAGACACCAGAATCACCTGTTCCATTTGGAATAAATAATGATTCCGTTCAAATGGGTACTGAACAATCTGGTAAATTTGTTTTAAACAATAATAAAATATTTACTGCCAAAGACAAAATTATTATTAAATTTAAAGCTGTTGGCCTAACCATTAAACAGGGAAAAATAAAAACCAATGTAGATATATTTTTGAAAAAAGATAAAGATGTTTTGGGCACTCAAACAGATATACTTGGTACAGATGGATTATCCCAAACTGTTTCAGGTGTTGGAGCTGACTATTCTGGTAATAATGGTAAAACAGATGTAGAGCTCTCAATAATTCCGCCATCAGACACTAATGGTGATATTATTTCCAATATAACCTTAAAAGATCTTAATGCTCCCGGTAAACTGGCAACCTTTGAAACAAAATTTACTTTGAAATAACTTTAATTTTCCTCAAACCCTATTCCTGAAGGCGTGGGAGACGGGTTATGCAATATTACATTTATAGGAATTTCTTGTGAGTCAGATGCTGAAGAACCATTTTGCGGATTTACTGATTGCCCTGCCCCTAACTCATTTTTGAATCCTTCCAGGCCACTGACAAAATTATCAAAGCCATTTTTAATTAGTAATATATCAGGATTTTCAAAGGAAGAAGGGATATTATTTAACATATTTTTAAAAGCCTCAAGTTTTGCAGTAAGTTCAGGTTTGGCATCTTCCAAACGCTCGATCAGATTTTGTAATTTTGTTTTATTATTATCCAGTTTTGCCTTATATTTTTCAATCTCCGTTAACTTAGGAGTTGGTATTTCATCCCAGATATTTTTTAATTCTTCTTTTTCAGGGGTTATAAATGAACTCTTTTCGATTTTTTCTACAATTGATTTAATAACTTCCAGTTCTGTTTTTGTCACATCTATAACTGATTTTAAATTATTGTTTATTGTAGGTAAATCTATGGATAATAGCGACTTCTCCTTATCAGCTTCTTTATTAACAAGTTCAATTTTTTCCTGAGTCTTTTCCAATTCTTTTTTTAGTTTTTCCAGGGTTAAAATTTCCTGGGGAGCAGGTATTTCATCCCAGACATTTTTAAGTTGTTCTGAAGCTGAAGTTAGAAGTATCCCTCTCTGAATTTTGCTGTTATCTAAGTTTATTTTAGATAAATTTAGCTGTTTTTTTAATTTATCTAATTCTGCTTTGTATTTTTGTAACTCTTCAGCTGAATTTGGATTGATATTATTTAGTTTATCTTTAAGTTCAGTCAAATTGTCTTTTGTTTTTTCTAGCTTATTTTTCAATTTATCAAAATCACTAAGATTTGCCGGAAATGGTATTTCATCCCAGGCATTTTTAAGTATCGTATCTTTTGGATTTGTAATGGGTGAAGTATTAGTTTTATCTGAATTTGTATCAGGTTTTAGAAGCTCTTTATTAATTTGTTCTAAATTAATTTTAGATTGCTGTATTTCCTGATTTATACCGGATAATTGTTTATTAGTATGTTCTAAATCAAGATCTATTTGAGAGTTTATTGTACTAACCTGATTTTGAATTCTGTTCAAATCATTTTTTAGTTTTTCTAAATCACTGTTAACCAATGGTACAGGAATTTCATCCCAGACATTTTGTAAACCTGATTGGGAAGTTAAAGAATTAACTCCTTTTTTTGCTGTACCCACAATATTCTTTATCCGGTTTAATTCTTTCTTTAAAGACTCTAATCTGGCTGCTTCTGTTTTGGGGTCAATATTTCCCAACTCCTTTTTTAGTTTTTCCAAATCTTTATTAAATTCAGGAGAGGTAATCGGGTTATTAGTTTGAAAATTAGCTAAATCAGTTGTTTTTTGAGTCAAACTATTTTTATTGTTTTCTAAATCACTAATATAATTTGTTATATTTTTTTTAGAATTTTCTAAATCATTTTTATCACTTTGAGGTGCCTGTATGCCAGTGATTGGCTTTATCTCCTGTAAATCCATAACTATAGTATTAGTTTGTAAAGAACTGATTTTAATGTTTTGAACTGCTTCAGCAAGAAGCTCCCCATTTTTACCAAGAGCCTCACATTTTACTGTTTTTTCATTGGCTGGAACTGCTAGAGTTGTTTTTGGATTCTCTTTTTTCAAAATTAAAATAATTGGACTTGCCAAACCTATACCAGTAATAGTGATACGAAAAGTTTCTGTTCCCCCAGGAATTTTTTTTACAGAAAATGTTTTGACCGGAAATTTAACTCCAATAGTAATATAGCCAGTTCCGACAGTATTAAAAACTGAGCACGCAGGTACACTGATTGCTAAAATTTGTATTAATGAAATCAGCTTTAATATTTTTTTCATTTTTTTCTTATTATCAGGTTCATTTTACCAACTCTACTGGGCAGTAACAGCAGGCACAATTGTTGAGCCACCATTAACTATCACTCCTGACTCTATATCTGCTCCTTTAACATCAGCTAAACTTAGGGACAATCCAAGCGGTGCTGTTCCACCGTTTGTAAGGGTAAGATCTGCTCCAACAGTAACAACTCCGTTTAATCCCGGTAAATCACCACCACTTGTTGATAAGGCAAATCTGCCAAGATCTGAAGGACCGCTTATTATAATATTGGTAGAGCTGCCTGCTGGTGTTGTGCTAAGATTCGAAATATTTGTTGTTGAGTCAATTACTGTTGTGGAGTTAAAAGCAGCAGCTGCAAAATAGTATGTTCCTGTGGAAACATTGATTATTTTTAATGTACCTGTACTACCAGCTTTCAGAGTAGTAAATAAAGTTCCCAGAGTACCACTGCTACTGCTGGTTATATCAAAAGCAGGGGTTTTTAAATTTGTATTTGTTAAACTTGCGCCATTACTATCAACCAGATAAAACCTGAAAAGCTGAATTTCTGTCCTCGTTTTAGCTGGATCTCCTGATGCGGAGTCTTTCACTGTATAAATTTTTTTTTCCGGGTAAGAATTTTTAAAACTAAGTTTTACAAAAAAGGAACCTTGAGTAATCCTGCCATTACCAACATCAGCAATGTAAACCTGTTCATTTTTATCCAGGTAATCAGATTTAGATATTTCCAACTGAGTTATATTATTAACAGCAGGATTTGCTTTGCTGAAATTTACAGTAGTTTGACCAGATGTTAATGACGGAGTTTCAGAACAACCTGAAATTAAAAATAAAATAATTGCCAAAGAAACTGTGGTTTTTGCGCTTAAACTCATTTTTCAGTTCCTTTTAATGACAAAATATTAATTAAATTATTGCGCCTCTGCCGGAGGCAAAGTTGTTGAACCATTGCTTACTGTCACATCCGATTCAATAGCTGCACCAATAGCATCGGCAAGGGTAATTTTAACTAAAAGATCCTCTATACTTGATACACTAAAATCTGTATCAACAAAAACTCTCCCGTTACCGCTTGCCGGAGTACCAGTATAGCCTTCACCACCATCACTTGAAACATAAACGTTGGCACCGGAGATTGTTGCACCTGAGCCTAAATTTACAATATTGGCTCGTGGCGGTAATGTGGCTGCTATAACATCATCATAGGCAGCAGCTGCAATATAATATTTTTCACCGGGGTCATTTGCATTCACATTGGTATAGGTTAAAGTTACACTGCCACTACTTTTGTCAAAATCAAAGGCCGAACCGGTAACTACTGCTCCTGTTACATCGCCGGTAGGGGGTGAGGAACCATGCAGAAGCCAGAAACGGTAACTTTTTACATCGCCTACTACTTTGGCTGCAGTACCATCAATGGAGTTTTTTATGTTAAGACCATTATTTTTTACTTCTGCATTGACCGGATTTACTTTAAAAGTAATAGAAACCCCAGTATATTGCTTTTTTTCTTTACCAATGTCTGCAACATAGATACTCCCATTTTTATCGGCTTTTTCGGCAAGAGACTGAGATAGTTTTAATAACTGAACATCGCTGAGATTGGAACGGCTAAAATCAACTCCGGCTTTGATTAATATAGGGGAAGGAGTTTGAAATGAGCAGGCGGATATAACTAAACAAGCAAAAATGCCTGTCAGATTATATAAACCTTTTTTATTAGTACTTTTTATACTAATTTTGTCTCCTTTAACAGAGTTATCTAAAATCATACATTTATTATATCAGTTCACCGAAGAACCAATTGGACCTGTTATTATATCTCCCTCAATAATATTTGTCTGAAACCCTATTCTTGTCGGTTTTCCTTCTAATAGAGTTAAATCAGCAACCAACTCACTACCACCATCAGAAAAGACCAGATTTCCTGATGGCTGGATAAAAACACTATTATTGGATCTTGACCAGTTTTTTTCTGCTGAAACTATACTTGGATCATATTTAGTCAAATTAGTACGGTTATTGCTACCTATTACATCATCATAAGCGGCAATTACGGCAAAGTAGGGGCCACCCCGCTTAATATTTGAAAAAATAATAGTTGCAGAACCACCAGAGCCTGAGTTAACCTGTATTATAGCATTATCTCCTAAAGGATTGGCACCGGAAGCAAAGGGATCATTATAATCTGTTGTTAAATACGCACTATAAGATTTTACCTGCGAAATATCTTTAGCTGGACTGCCATCTGAAGAACTTTTTGTTTTAAATGTCGTATCCGGGGCTGGGCTAATTTTAAGTTGAATGCTAAATCCTTTTTTAAAATCTATTTCCTTTTTTATTTCTGTGCTTAGAAACAGGGGACCTACCTTGTGGGGAGTTATCTGTAAATCTTTAACACTATTTCCCAAATTTGGATTAAAGTTACAAGCCAGGTTAAATAAAGCAAATAAAGACACAAAAAAGATAGAGGTATTTTTTTTGTAGTTTGAAATCATAAAAATTTTCTTAGTTCGATAACTAAATTCTAAAAGGAAAGTTAAAGTAAAACAAGTTTAACCGTTTTACTTTAACTTTCGTCAAAAACTAAATAAGGTTAAACAGCACCTGTACCTATTGTGCCTGCATATCCGCCAGGAGTAACTGTAGTGGTTCCTGTTACTGAAGCACCAATCCCATCTTCTAACTTAATAAAAATATTAAGGTCTGTTTTATTTGGAGCTCCACCAACAATTAATGAACCTGAAAGTTGAACACTACCTGGTCCTTGTGCGCCACCACCTCCTGTAGTTGAAAAGAAAGCCATATCCCCGGAACCAAAATCAAGGGGAGCAGCAGTACCTGCTGTTGCATTACAGATATTGGCACCAACGCTTGGGGTTGCATTATCATAAGCAGCAGCTGCAACATAATATGCATCACCACCAGTATTATCAGGAACATTGGTAAATGTTGCGGTATGAGTACCTGTACCCGATACACCAAGTGAAACTGATGAAGCAAGAGTATAATTACCACCACCACCTAAAATCCCAGCAGGAGTAGCAGGTGAACTAATTAACCAGAATTGTAAGCTCAAGATATTACCTACTACCTTGGGGGGAGTACCATCAGCGGTTTTTACTTTAAACGGATTTCCTCCACTAAGATTTACATTTACACTAAATGAGCCACCTTTTTTTCCATTACCAACATCAATAAATATATGTTGTTTGGAAATCTCATCACTAACAATTTTTACTTTTGGGGTAATTGTTGCTGAAATTCTGCTGAAATCAGCACTTCCTTTAATATCTGATGATAAAGGAATATTACTTGAAGAGCAGGCTGCAACTGAGGCAGCGAGCATCAATGAAAATAAAGAAACTAAAATCTTTTTTTGAAATTTCATAATTCTGAAAAGTCCCCTAAACTATAAATAATTTTTGATTGCTAAAAAACTACAGCATTACTCTGCAAATACTTTTAAACTCTTAAAAATCCAAATCTTTTTGAGGAGTCAAGAATCTAAAAATTAAATTTGTGTTGAACTTTACCTTTAAGTGGTTTAATCATAGGCTTTTAACCCTACTCTTTGTTCATTACCTTACCTAGAGATTCTAACATAAAAATAGTCAAGAATCAATGATTTTTTTGTGAAGATAATATGAGTTTATTAGCATTAAAATACTTTGATGTTTATATCTAGCTATTTAAAAACTATTCTAATTGAATTATTGTTTGTATCAGCTATATAGATATTTCCAGAACTATCTCCAAATACGCCCTGTGGCTGAAATAAAAATGCGTTGGTTGCTGGCCCTGTATCTCCTGAATTACCATCTATTCCACCAGAATTTCCGGCAAAATTTGTGATAATTGAAGACGCAACTTTTCTGATTCTATTATTTCCTGTATCAGCTATAAAAATATTGCCATTATTATCTCCCCATACACCACCAGGAAGATTTAGCTTGGCGCTTGTTGCTGATGAGCCATCACCCGAATTACCTGATGCTGCACTGGAATTTCCGGCAAAGTTAGAAATAATATTTGTGGAAGAAACTTTTCTGATTCGGTGATTAAAAGTATCAGCAATAAAAATATTGCCTGTGTTATCTCCCCATACTCCACTTGGAAAACGTAATTTTGTTGTCGCACTGGTTGCTAATGTCCCATCTCCTCCATTACCTTGTGAAGCTCCGGAATTTCCCGCAAAATTAGTAATAGTACCTGCTGGAGAAACCTTTCTGATTCTATGATTACCAGTATCGGCAATATAGATATTGCCAACATTATCTCCCCATAATCCACCAGGAGCGTTTAAGGTTGCTGATACCGCTGCGCCTGTATCACCTGTATTACCTGATGTTCCTGATGAACTACCGGCAAAGTTGGTAATAATCCCATTTGGGTCGATCTTCCTTACCCTATTATTAGTGCTATCTGAAATATAAATATTACCAACATTATCTCCCCATATTCCTTTTGGGGCTTCTAAAAATGCATCAGTTGCCAGTCCGGTATCTCCACCATTACCGGGTGTACCAGCACTGCTACCGGCAAAATTGGTAATAACACCTGCTGGAGAAACTTTTCTAATCCGGTTATTAGTGGAATCGCAAATAAAAATATTACCGATATTATCTACCCATACCGCCCAGGGGTTTGACATCATTGAAGTGGTGGCTTGTCCGCCATCACCTGTATTTTTAGAGACTACCCCGGAAAAATTTGAGATATTACCTGAAGAATTTACTTTTCTAAGCCTATTATTAGCAAAATCAATAATATAGATATTACCAGTATTATCTCCCCATACTCCCTGAGGAGCCTGTAAATAAGCACTGGTTGCCAGTCCTCCGTCACCAGTATTACCTGATGATCCATCAGATTGTCCGGCAAAGTTATTTATATTACCACCAGAATCAACTACCCTTATCCTATTATTAGTTGTATCCGAAATATAGATATTGCCCGCATTATCTCCCCAGACGCTTTGAGGCGTTTCTAAAAAGGCATCAGTTGCTAACCCTGCATCTCCAGAACTACCGGGTGAGCCATCAGATTGGCCGGCAAAATTTGTAATAACCCCTCCGGAATCAACTTTTCTAATTCTGTTGTTTATAGTGTCAACAATATAGAGATTGCCATTTTTATCTCCCCATATTCCCTGAGGGAAATTTAACAAAGCTAATGTAGCTTGTATGCCATCAACTGAATTACCCGGTGTTCCGGTAGGATCTCCGGCAAAATTTGAGATAGTACCACTGGAATTTACTTTTCTAATCCTGCTGTTAAGCTTATCTACAATATAGATATTTCCAGCATTATCCCCCCATACTCCGCTTGGATTTGTTAAGGTTGCATCTGTTGCCAAACCGGTGTCTCCACTATTACCCGGTGTTCCGGTAGGGTCTCCGGCAAAATTTGAGATAGTACCACTGGAATTTACTTTTCTGATCCTATTATTACCAGAATCACAAATATAGATATTACCCGCATTATCTCCCCATATTCCCTGAGGTCCACTAAATGCCGCATTTGTAGCCTGTTCTCCGTCACCAGTATTATCCAATTCTCCGGTTCCTGCAAATACAGCGACTTTAGAGGTGTTTTTTAAAATTTTTAATACCCGGTTATTTCCGGCATCAGAAATATAAATATTACCTGCATAATCAACAAATACTGAATTTGGGTTATTTAAAGTTATTAATCCGGGTGAAATATCAAGAAGATTAGTATAACCAGCGATAGTGTCCAAAACCCCGGTGGCAGATAAAGAAGCACCTATTGAACTGCCATCCTGAAAAGGAGTTGTATTTATTACGCCATCAATATTCGCACCTGTTGCATCAAGATTAATATTTACAGTCAGACCAAATGTTGTACTTACCTGTAATGATGAATTTACAGAAACACTGGTAGTGGAAACTGCTATCCGGTCATTAGGTGCTGCTGTTGAACCTGTCCATGCAGTACCACCATTACTTTGTTTTATTATCTCAACATTAGAAATATCATAAGCTCGTACTCCGGCAAAATAATAATTTGCTCCCGATGTATCTACATTACTAAAAACTATTGTTTGAAAGGTTGTTCCGGTTTTTGTAATGGTAAATGGCCCTTCAATAACATCTGCCAATGGATCCCCACCAGCAGGATAAGTAGCGACATTTTTTTTAATCAGATAAATCTTAAAATAACTGACATCGGAAGATATTTTAGGAGGAAGCCCGGCTTCAGATTTTGTCTTAAAATCTAATGTATTTATTTTTACGGCAATTTTTGCTCCGTTTTTTTTCTGATTTAGATCAAAAATGATATCACCATTTGCTGATATTTCGGGACTTATAGACTTTGGGATATTAAAAACAGGATTTTGAGCAGAGCATGAAGATAAAGCTATACTTATTAATAAAGCAATAAAAGTTGAATATTTACTCTTTTTCATTAAATACATTTTTAAATATTAATTATCCTTCTTACTATGTTTCGACCTAAAAAATCTCAAAAACTTAATACTTAATTCTTCTTACCCTATTATTAGAAGTATCATAAAAATAAATATTTCCTAAATTATCTCCCCATATTCCTAAAGGAGCATTTAAATTAGATTTTGTTGCCTGGCCTGTATCTCCGGTATTACCAGCGGTTCCTAATGGATCCCCGGCAAAATTAGTAATAATCCCGGTCAAATCCACCTTTCTTAATCTATTATTCACAGTATCAGCAATATAAATATTTCCAGCATTATCTACCCAGGTTCCTGCCGGGGCATTTAAATTTGCGGATGTTGCTGTTGTAGTATCCCCCCCATTTCCCCCAGTCCCCCCGGAGTTTCCGGCAAAGTTGGTAATAGTTCCAGTGGAATCAACTTTTCTAATTCGGTTATTTCCTGAATCAGCAATATAGATATTTCCAGCATTATCACCCCAAACTCCTATAGGAGCATTTAAATTTGCTGCGGTTGCTGCTGTTGTATCTCCCCCATTTCCCCCTGTTCCCCCTGAATTACCGGCAAAATTATCAATATCACCGTTTGTATCAACTTTTCTGATTCGGTTATTCCCGGTATCAGCAATATAGATATTACCAGCATTATCTCCCCAAACTCCTGTAGGAGCATTTAAATTTGCTGATGTGGCCGGTCCGGTATCTCCACCATTACCACCTGTTCCCCCGGAGTTTCCGGCAAAGTTGGTAATAGTCCCTATTGAATCAACTTTTCTAATTCTATTATTCCCTGTATCGGCAATATAGGTATTTCCCGCATTATCACCCCATACTCCTGTGGGAGCATTCAAATTTGCTGCAAATGCCTGACTGGTATCCCCCCCATTTCCTCCAGTCCCTCCGGAGTTTCCGGCAAAGTTTGTAATAATACCAGAAGGTGAAACTTTTCTGATTCTATTATTTCCTGTATCTGCAATATAGATATTCCCGGCATTATCTCCCCAAATTCCTTTAGGGGTTGTTAAATTTGCGGATGTAGCTGGCCCGGTATCTCCGCCATTACCGGATACTGCTCCGGAATTCCCGGCAAAGTTAGTAATTACATTAAAAAGGTTTGCGGTTGAACTGGTTACAACTCCATTAATCAGATTAATATTTGTATCCAGCTTTGCACCAACGACATTGGCAAGATTTAAAGTTATTGAGAGCGGTACTGTCGTTGATACTACATATGTTCCAGTAGCTACACCAACTGAATTACTGGATAAGGCAAACTTTGGCGTTGCTGCTGTACCACCGGTCCAGGGTGTACCACTACCATTATTCACTTTTAATATTTCATTGCCTGCACCACCTGTACTATCAAAGGCCCTTAATCCAACATAATAATTCAGACCACCACTTAAACCATCTACGTTTTTCAGTAATATATTAAAGTTAGGTCCGGTTTTATCGACATTAAAAGGACCAGCGGCTACATTTACATCACCTATTCCGATGGGATCTGTACCTGAGTAACCAGAAGGTAATTTTAAAAGATAAACTTTTACGCTTTGCAAATCAGTATTTGCTTTGGCCAGAG
>CAYRDV010000088.1:0-17697 GCA_964422885.1 uncultured Candidatus Sericytochromatia bacterium | reverse complement strand
AAGCTTCCTGGATTTTAAACCAGAACCGATGATATATTTCTTCAAGTTCTTCCCTCATTTGTTCATCAAACATCAGCAAATTTAATTTTTTTTTCTCAGGATTATATAAAACCTTTGAATCAAATGGTAAAGGCTTGTCCAAATCTGTTAAAGGGAAAATATTTAATATCAGAAACTTTCCATTAAGGTAAAAGGAACAGTTTTTGGGGTTAGATATTTTTGAATACTGGAATGAATTGGCTTCAAGTTCTTCTTTTAATCTTATAAGGTTTTCTTTTTCCAGAAATGAATCTTTCTCATCTGTTAGAAAAATATTCAAACAAATATCGGGATACCTATCAATAGAATAAATATGCCTGGAAGGCGTTTCGGTAATAACCTGAACATTATCATTTTTAGTTAAAACTGAAAATATTTTTAAAAATAATGATGATTCTTTAACTATCTCATCTTCAATTTGTTTCCTGATTTCAGTTTCTTTAAGAATAAAATAAATAAAGTTTTGATAGTCAATCCTTGAAAGATCTTCATTAATAAAAAATTCTTTTTTTCTTTCTTCATTCCATTTTTGAATCAGGTTTGAAAATATTTTTAATTCTGCCAAATGCTGATTTATTAGTGGAACTAACTCATCAGGATCATTTGCTCCCGGAACGGAAATATGCTGACAGATATTTTTTATAATAGCCAGATGCTCTCTAATCCAGGTAATCTTTCCGTTTCTCAGGCTAAATGGCCATACCTTACATACACGTGGCTTAAAAGGGTGAATACTACAAATATTATTTTCCAAAAATATACATTCAGAACCTTTTTTCTTTTTTTTGAGAGTCATTTGCTTTTTTCCATAATTGGTAATAAAGCTTTGTTTGTCATCTTTATTATCAGCAGGAGAAAAGTTAACAAAGTCATTTGGTTTTAAATCAGGGCGGTTATCAAGAATTCTTTCAAGATCAAGATGGGTTAATTTTATCGAAAAAATTCGGCAGCAATTGCCACAGCTTTGACAAGAAAAATCCAGCTCATTTTCTTTTTCTTCCAGCTCTTTTTTTCTTTTCATAATTTTTGAACAATTTAGCCGTATAAAAATTTAGTTAATTCATTTTCATTTTATCCTAACTATAGTGTTAAATAAAATGTTTTTCACTTTAAACAAGGGGCTTAAGTCCCTTGTTCAAGCCCCTTGTTCAGCCAAAGGCTGATTGTGAAACTCTTTTTATATTTAACTATAATTATTTTCTTATCAATTTATTTTGGAAAAACAAGAAAATCAGTTTTTTATTCTATAATAGATTTAATGGATTGAATATTTATCTAGATAAATTTTAATGTTTGAGAAGTTATTTAACAATATAGGTGTGCCACTTATTAATCCTAGTGAATTGATCAGGATTAGCCGGATGGTGAGTGATAGCACTGTTAGTAACCTTGTTGGCCAATCTTTCAACTTTGATCAGGTTAAGCTGATGCCCCTGCAAAATGTTGGTGCTATCCCTGCTGTTGGTGGGTTTAACGGACCAAAATCACCTACAGAACAGATTATGGATATGGGTAAAAAGTATCAGATTCCTTATACCGGTGATATTGACTCATATCAAAAAAGAGTGGTAAAAGCCGTTATAATGCATAAGGCTCTGGAATATGGCGTTCCGATGAATGTTGCCCTTGGTGTTGCTGGTAATGAAAGTGGCTGGAAAATGTGGAGCAATATCCAGAAAGGAACCCTTGTTAACTGTAAGAACCCTAATTCAACAGACTGGGGAGCAATGCAGATTAATGATCATGCCCATACCAAAGCATTTCCCAGAGCAAAAAATGATCTGGAATATAATATTGATTATGGTATGCAGTTTTTATCCAACAGGCAAAACAAAATTAAGGGAAGTTTGGGCTTAGGATTTGGAGAATGGGATCGCACCATTGCATCATATAATCTTGGTCATAATCCTAAAAGCACCAGAGATTATGAAATTGCCAATAAATATGTTTCCCGGGTAAAAAACCAATCTCTAAAGGTATAGGAGTGAGGCCACTTCGTTCAGTGAGGGGGAAGTGAGGCCAGACAACTAAAGTTGTCTTAGTGAGGAGGAAGTAAGAAAAATAAATCTTCTTTTCACTTCTTTACTTCCACCTCACAGACAAGGCTTGCCTTGTTGCCTCACAGGTAAACTTGTTTACCGCCTCACTTCCCCCTCACTTCTTAAAACCTGAAATAAGTAGTTTCATCAATAAAATCTACAACTGGCAACAGTTCTTCCGTTTCTTCATTATAAAACCAGGGTTCAACTCTTGACGGGTTTGTACCACATAAAGGGCATTTATCAAGGGTTATTCCTTCATTTAGATAAGGAGGATAATTTAATAGTACTTCGTAGTTTTTTATAAAAAATGGTACTAAATAATCTCCCTTATTTTTTTCATCAACCGTGTTTACGATAATAATCAGTTTTCTTAAGGCCCGGACTGAATGAAATTTAAATAATTCCTGTTCAATATCGGATTTAAGACTATCAATTGATGTTTTATATATAACCTTTGCAATCAAAGATACATCATCTTTATTTTGCTGCTGATGCCAGATAAAATTTGATTTTCTATAAGCAACAAAATCGAACTCAGTTCCTACAGGAGCATGACTATATATATTTCCTTTACCTACCAATACCTTTTTATATTCCTGAATATTTTCATATTTAAACTGAGGCATATTTACCAGATTTTCTTTTACACCCCTGGTGATATTGCTTATCTTCTGGTAAAGAGGCATGTATTTGTAATCCATTTTGAAAAAACCTTTTCCTTTCTTAAGGAAACATATCTAGCATATAGTCAATCATTATCCCCTCAGTAGAGATGTATTGCAATACATCTCTACTGAGGAATTTTTAATAATTTTTGTTTACATTTCTGGGTTAAGAATTGTTTAAGATTTGATTTTGATTTGAAATTTTTGTGATACATGATACAATGCAATATCACATTTAATAATTTTACTATCCTTTTATGTGATTATAAGAAACTCTTAAAAGGAGGTGCAAACATGCTGATTAACTTAGCAAGATTAATGATTTCATTGATCTTTGTAGTAAGCATGATGGGCAGCCCCGGTTATGCCGGAAAAGCCTCAAACGTATCGATCGGGTTTATCGGTGATGATAAACTGGCTCACGTAACTGTAAATGACAGTAACACAATCACTATTAGATCCACCAATTCAAATGTTAATGCACTTAACGAAACCAAAAAAATAGCTCTAAGCCTTAACAAACTGCTTTATGAAAAAAAGCTCAAAGCAGATAAAATTATGCCTGCAATACATGGTAAAGATTATATTGTTCATGTGGATAAAAATGTAATTTTTTCTGTTAATAAAAAGCTGGCAAAGTCAGAAAAAACCAATGCTTCTTCATTGACCATAAAATGGGCCAATAATCTCAGAACTGCTTTAGGTGGGCGACCACTTGTGCAGGCTCAGAGAGGTATAAACAGAGGTGTTTCCAGAAGTCTTTCCTCTTATTCCAGAGGTGAGTCTCAGTATGGTTACGCCAGTTGGTATGGTGGCCGATTCCAGGGAAGACGTACATCCAGCGGGGAAGTGTATAATATGCATGATTATACTGCCGCTCACAAGTATCTCCCATTAGGTACACAGGTTTTGGTTACTAACCTTAACTCAGGACGAAGTATAATGGTAAAAATAAATGATCGTGGCCCCTTTGTTGCACAAAGGATAATCGATTTATCAAGTAATGCCTTTAGAGCAATTGCTCCTTTAAATTCAGGTGTTATTAGAGTCAGAATGGATGTTCTAAACTAACATTCATCTTTTTCGAAGGATAGTTAAATTAAATGTGAAATACCAGGTTTCTTTTTGCAAAGCAAAAAGAAACCTGGTAAATAATTAAAGTTTTTTCTCAATATTAATATTTTGATTTTGCTGAAGATTCATCTGCTTTTTTAATTCTTCAAGTTCATTTTTTGCTGTTGTATTAATTGTTTTGGCTTTGATATTTTTAAGCTTATTATCAAGACTTGTTGAACCTATTTCTTTGGAAACATCAACTTCTGCTTCAAGTTTGTGAATACTTTCACGTACAGAATTAAGAGCTTTTACATCAGCATCAACTGACAGATTTGATAGCTGTTCGCCGATTTTTTTCTGGGCCAGAGCATTTTCACGCTTTGCAAGCATAGTTTCTTTTTCGGCTTTAAGTTTTTCAATTTCAGATTGAAAGGTAATCAGACTGGTTTTTGCATCTTCAGCCTGCTGGCTGACTTTTTCCAGTTCTCCCTTGATTCTTTCAATTTCCCCAGTTAAATTATTTTTTTGTTCGATCAGCACCAGAGAAACTTCATCATCACCTTCCTGTACCGCAATTGGTAATTGCTGTTGTACTTCTTTTAGCTTTGCGGTTTTTTCTTCCAGTTCTTTTTGAAGTTTATTTCTCAGGTAAACAATACCAGATACTGCTTTCATCAGCTTTTGATACTGCTGAACTCTCTGATTAATAGCGGATTCGTAGACTATTTCGGGATTTTTTTCTTCCAGGCCCTCTACAAAAAGGCTTAAAAACCCAGACCACAGATTAGAAATTCTTCTAAAGAAACTCATTAATAAATTCCCTTTCAGGCATTAACTAAGCATATTTTAATTATTATAATACACCAACTCCAGTAATTATTTAATACGCAGGAAAATATTATTCCTCTTATAATATCTTTATATAGTTTCGTTAATAGGAAAGTTGAAGTATGAAAAAGGATATTATAAAATCTTTATACTTTCTAATATTATTTTTACCAGTTTTAAACTGTTCAGAAGATGACTCACAAAAAAACAAGAATGAAATTAAAGTAAAAAATGAAGAAGAAGAACTTAGGTCTGTAAAATCTCAAAATTTTATTGTTTATAGTGAAAAAATAAATGATACGGAGTTCTCAATAATTTATCCTCCAACTGATTTTGTTATTAAACGCAGCGATAATGCAGATTCTCATCTGACTGTATTTTATTCAAAAAAAGATAATAATAATTCATATGTCTGGTTTTATTTTCCAAGTTCGGCAAAAACAATAAATGTTTTTGATTTGGAACGTTTGGTAAATTCAAAAGGGGGAATTGTCGAAGCAAATAAATGGAAAATAGTTGGCAGAGCTGAAAATACTCCTTATAAATGGGTAAAAGTACAGTTTGATTATCTTAAAAAACAGGGTGAACAGGAAATTGAAGGCTCAATTCTAATTTGCAAGGTTCCCCAAACCCGTCATGCTTTTTATATTATTCTCAATTATTCAGATAAAAGTAGTGAATGGTTTTTGCCTGAAGCAAAAAAGATATTGGAAAGTATTAGTTTTCAGGAAATTGAAAATAGCTGATTTAATGTTCAAAAGTAAGAGGATTTTTGGTCATTTCATCAGTTATTTTCTGATTTATTTCAATAAAACTTTTAATCTCTTTATCTAAATTATTCAGTTCTATTTCCAGGGTTTTAATTTTTTCTTCAATAGAGTATTTCATATTGGGAATGGAGTCTACAATTTTTTTATCAGTCAGAAAATGTTTTTCAATAATTTCTTTATTTCTCAGATAAGCTTCCCGATAAACAGAAAGATTTGAAAGATAGCTTTTTATTTCTTCTTCAGTGCTTTTCAGGTTTGCTGCTTCATGTTCCAGTCTTTTCAAAAACCTTTCCCGGTCTTCATCCCAGTTCTTATGCTGTTCTCTGATAATCAATAATGTATCATCTACTTTATCAAGAAGAGAGGCCAGTTCATTTTCTTCTGTTGATTTAAGATGTTCAATATCATTATTTAACCTGCTGTATTCTTTTATAAATAACTCAAGCTCCGCTTTTTCTTTTTTCAAAGGTTCAATTTTATCTTTCATTTCAGTTATTTCTTCATCAAGTTTACTTATTTCAAGATATAGCTCTTCAATATTAAAAAGTTTAAGCATATTATGTTTGATAACCAGTTCATCCTTTTCCTTTAATAAAAGCTGGAGTTGATTATACTTTCGTTCAAGTTTATCCTTTTCTTCTATAATACTTTCATTATCAGGGCTAAGTTCTTTTTCAAATTTTAAAATTTCCAGGTTCAGGATATTAATTTCTTCAGCTATCTCACTGGTATAAAAACTTTTTAATAATGGTTCTATTGTATTTATATAAGAACTAAGTGGAGTCAGGATATTTTTTAAACCAGGAACAAACCGGAGAAATAGTGTTTTATCATTTGTTTTCCAATCTTCAAGGGTATCTTTATCAATATTTGTAAGTAAACTAACAAATTCACCAGAAATATTAACTACTTTATCTAATATTTCTTTATTATTTAATTTTGAATTATTATTAATCTCTAAAATTCTTTCGATATTATCTTTTAGCTTTTTTAGAGTTTCAATTGCATGTTCCATTTTTTGTCTAACCAAATATTTAACAATTTTTACCACCTATGAATGATAAATTAGTATATCATTCAGGATTCCCATTGGTCACAGATTACTCAGATAGAAAAACAGATTAACACAAATAAGAATTATAGTTAAATATAAAAAGAATTTTACAATCAGGCAAGGCCTGAACAAGGGGCTTCAGTCCCTTGCTCAAAGGCTCACTCTGAAAATAAAATTTTTAATTTAAAATTAAAATTAATCTTTTTTTAGGATTATACAAATTTTTAATAAAATAGAAATATTTTTTTAATTGAATATCCTTTGAAAAGTTGCTAAGATAAAATTAATAGCCTGTTAATTGATTGTCAATTACAGTTGTTGTTTGTAAAGGTAGAGGTAATGGCTTTTTTTCCTGAGAGATCAGTAGAGATTGAAAAATTAACAAACTCAATAGAAGCTTTGTCTAATAATGATTTAAAGTTTCTATTAAATAATATTGGCAAAAGAAAACATAATATAATTAATGGAAAACGTATCCATGATTCTTTAAGTTCTAATGTTAATAGCTTTATCAAGCAACCACAAAAATCTTCTTTACCTGATTTTGTTTCTACATGCCCTGATTATCTGGATGTTGCCCTTGGTCCCATAACAGGATTAACTTTTGCCCGCCGGTTTGATATTTTTGAAACCGGAATGTATCTGGGTATTATTCTGGGAAGATCAACAAAAAAAGATGTGGTTAGAATAATAAAAGATTTTAGTAGCTGTATCATAAAAGAAAATGATCCATCATTAATATTTTCTTATTATGATGTTTCACTTACCGTTGTTTTTAACAAATATAATATGGTAAATGAAATAACTCTTGATAATGGATTTGTGGGACAAACAAGCAAAGGCTTAAGAATTGGAGATACAATTGAAAAAGCTGTTCAAATATATGGTAAGCCAGACTCCAAATCATCCATGCATTTAAAATGGGATAAGCTGGTTATTTATACCTTAGAAAATATTGTTACTCATTTACGCCTGAAAATGTAGTAATAGTTTAGCCACAGATTTTCACAGATTTACACGAATAAAATATTTAAAATTTTTTGAAACTGCAAGAAGCTTTTAAGTGACGTGGCAGTCTCATAATTATGGAATTACTACTATAAAAGCTATATAATATCCAGGTTATAAATATCGCTAGCTTTAATTAGAGAATTAGCTTTATCATAATTTATATTTTTTTCAGCATGGAGAACTTCCAGTGCATTGTCATTTTTAATAATAATAACCTGATTAAATTGTGGGAACTGTTTTTGATAATTAACCAGTAGGTTTCCAATTTTCCCAGAGAGATATCCATGAAAAGAGCCAACCCCATAAATACTTCCGGCAGCTCTTTTGGCAATATCAGCCAGGAATTCAGGAGCAGTATAAAGGACATCCAGCTCATATTCTTTAGCAAGAATATCAATTTCCTGAAGAGCAATTTTCATTATTGATTGAGGGTTAAGAGGGTTATAGACAAGGAATAGTCCAATTCTTCTGCATATTTCAGGAGCAATACCAGATTCAAAGAGAATATCTCTGATAGAGTTCTGAAATTCCAGCTCATCAGATTTATGACCCATATTAATCCATTTGCTTTTTTCATCAACAACTCTTTTCATTTGGGCATTTGAAGTAAAGCAAAGGATACAGTTTCGGAAATCCCCTTCACCTTTGGACCATGATAGAGAGCCTTCTTCAAGTAGTTGCATCAATGCCTTTAAGATATTAGGATGAGCTTTTTCAATTTCATCAAAGAGAATGACCAGTTTGTTTTTTGCTTTTCTGAGAGCCTGGAACAGCTTAGGTTCTTCTTCACTACCGATATATCCTGTAGGAGAGCCTATGAGGTTGGATACAGATTCTTTTTCCTGGTATTCAGTCATTCTGAAGGAACAATAGTCATAACCAATGGATTTTAGGGATTCAGCAAGTAGTTTTACCGTAAAGGTTTTACCTACTCCACTGGTTCCTACAAAAAACAGACTGAGAGGTTTTTTCTTTTGTTTAATCGGGAACCATAACTCCAGTGATTCTACTATCTGAGGAATACTGTCTTCCTGACAATGTACCTGGGATAAGTTATTTACAATATTTTCCAGATTCAAAAAATTTAATTTTTTAGTATCCAGGTTATAAATATCGCTAGCTTTAATTAGAGAATTAGCTTTATCATAATTTATATTTTTTTCAGCATGGAGAACTTCCAGTGCATTGTCATTTTTAATAATAATAACCTGATTAAATTGTGGGAACTGTTTTTGATAATTAACCAGTAGGTTTCCAATTTTCCCAGAGAGATATCCATGAAAAGAGCCAACCCCATAAATACTTCCGGCAGCTCTTTTGGCAATATCAGCCAGGAATTCAGGAGCAGTATAAAGGACATCCAGCTCATATTCTTTAGCAAGAATATCAATTTCCTGAAGAGCAATTTTCATTATTGATTGAGGGTTAAGAGGGTTATAGACAAGGAATAGTCCAATTCTTCTGCATATTTCAGGAGCAATACCAGATTCAAAGAGAATATCTCTGATAGAGTTCTGAAATTCCAGCTCATCAGATTTATGACCCATATTAATCCATTTGCTTTTTTCATCAACAACTCTTTTCATTTGGGCATTTGAAGTAAAGCAAAGGATACAGTTTCGGAAATCCCCTTCACCTTTGGACCATGATAGAGAGCCTTCTTCAAGTAGTTGCATCAATGCCTTTAAGATATTAGGATGAGCTTTTTCAATTTCATCAAAGAGAATGACCAGTTTGTTTTTTGCTT
This sequence comes from uncultured Candidatus Sericytochromatia bacterium, assembly GCA_964422885.1. Classification (GTDB taxonomy): domain Bacteria; phylum Cyanobacteriota; class Sericytochromatia; order UBA7694; family JACMQJ01; genus CAYRDV01. The sequence continues at coordinate 8,485 of CAYRDV010000088.1, read as the reverse complement.
TTCTGAGAGCCTGGAACAGCTTAGGTTCTTCTTCACTACCGATATATCCTGTAGGAGAGCCTATGAGGTTGGATACAGATTCTTTTTCCTGGTATTCAGTCATTCTGAAGGAACAATAGTCATAACCAATGGATTTTAGGGATTCAGCAAGTAGTTTTACCGTAAAGGTTTTACCTACTCCACTGGTTCCTACAAAAAACAGACTGAGAGGTTTTTTCTTTTGTTTAATCGGGAACCATAACTCCAGTGATTCTACTATCTGAGGAATACTGTCTTCCTGACAATGTACCTGGGATAAATTGCCTGTCAGGTCAGAAATTGAAAACTTTTTACCCAGGTTTTCGATTAGAAAATGAGTAGAATTTTTCATAAAATGTTCATCATTCCACTTGAGTAATATTTCTTTATTGAGAACAGAATTTTTGTCAAATGTTCGGAGTTTTACATACCAGTTTCTAAGATTAATATCCTGTTTTGCCAGGAATTCAATTAACTTTTCTAGTATTTCCCAATCTACCTTTAGATTATGAAGAAGTCTGAAATGATGAATCAGATTATTTATCTCTCCGGTATCAGGGAAACCTATTTCAATAATATTATTTTTATCAGCTTTTTCTTTAAACCAGATGTAATTTAGCAGAAATGATAACCTGTTGTTATCTATTACTTCCTTAATTTTTTCTATCTGGGGAGTCTGGAAAATGAACACACATTTATTTAGTGTTCTGACAGGCATTTGTGCCCAGTCTTTTAACTGACTTTGAAAAAGATTAAATGCTTCTTTGCCAAAATTTGGTGGTGATAATTCTTCACTGTTAATGAAAATTACCACCGTAGGAATATTTTCCAGCATTATTGTATCAAGGATCTGCAAAGCACCAAAGTAGCTCATACTTCTCTGATTGCGAAGAGGGCTGATCTCCTGATTTGTTTCATTGATCAGTGAAAATGTTTGTAACTGTATTTCTTCTTTTCCTGGTTCTTCATCAAGAAGCATTAAATCACCAAGTGGACCTGAGGTAAGTTCAGGTACAGATTCAGGCTTAATAACTGGTATTTTTTGTTCCGGCAAACATAAGCGTAGTGATTCCTGGTCAAAAAAATAAATCATTTTTGAACCCTGAAAAAAGACTATTCTCTGATATCCCTGGCATTGAAAATAACGCCAGAGCATAAAGTCAATATTACCTATAACCAGGTCATTATCACAAAATTCATCATTAATGTTACCGTAAAGGAGAATAAATTTTTCTCCCCGGTCTAATTTTATATTTTCTGTAAGACGACCTATTGCCATGCTTTCTACAAAAGAGACGATTTTTGCTTACGTATTTTTTCTATATCTCTGAATTCAGGTTTTGCAACACTGTCTATCGTATGCAGTTTACCGACTTCAAGCCCGTTTTTACTTAATGAGCCGGTTATTTCTGCTGCTCTGTCCTGTAAGGCATTCTGATTAACAATTTTATCATCATATGAATGAATTGTTAGCTCGTTTTTACCAAATTCACCTTCAACCGGGCTGATAATAGTTACAATCTCGCTTCCTGCCCTGTTTTTTACCTTTACAAAAAAAGCGTTACGGGGATCATCACCAGCATAAGCTGAAGAATCAACAGTGAATAGTTGTTCTTTAAGTGCCAGAACTGCTTTTTTGGCAATATTGGCTCGGAGCTGTGATGATAAGATATTTTCTCTGGCTTTTTCAACAATACTATTTATTTCAGATTCTTTTTTTTCAATATTTTTGATAATTTCTTTTACCTGTTCTACGGATAAAGTTCTTTCATTTTTAAGTAGTTCAGATTTTATATCCTCAGTTTCTTTCTGAAATTGTGAAAGCTCTCCTTTTGTCCAGTAATCAACTTCCAGCTCTACTTCTTTTTTCTTATCACCTTTACCAACTTCAATTTTTCTTTTTCGGTTAGCGATTGCTTTTTCGATTAAACACCCGGTACTCTCAATTGCTGCTGAATAATAGGTTAAATATTCCTGTTCTTTTTGCAAGACCAGTGTTCGTAAATCAACAAGCTGCCAGTAGGCATTACGGGCTGTACTAAGCGCTGTTTCAGGGAATCCTGATTTCACATCATTAATTGCATCCTGATTATATCTTTTTATCTGTTCCAGCTTACCTGGAGCAAAACGTTTATGTGGTATCTTCTCCGTTTCATCAATCAGTTTTGCCAGTTCTTCAGTAAATATTTTTACTCTTTCCTGCTTTTTGATATTATCATCAAGTATAGAATTTATCTGGCCTTGTAGTCCATTAATTAAATTTTTTCTTTCATTTTTTTCCTGTTCTACCAGATTAGTAAATTTTTTGTCCTGTTCCTGAAAAATATCGATATATTCATCTCTTTGCCTGCGTAATAATTCAAAGTATTCTGAGCGTAATAAATGAAATTTTTGATTTTGTTCCTGAAACCTTCGCTGATTTTCTATTTCAAAGTATCTTAAATCGCCATTCAGGTCATAGACATATTGCTGGTATTCAAGCTGCCTTTTTTCAATTCTTCGGAGTTTTTCCTGCATATCTTGATCTACCTGATTTCTCACATTATCAAGCTTTTCAGGGATTATTGACTGGAGGGAAAGCAGACGGCTTTCGTTATATTTAAGCCTTTCCAGTTCGTCTTCCTCAACACAAACAAAAGTTTGTTTGACTCCACTCATTCACTTATCCCCCAAATTATTCCTGATTTTATCATACAGTATTTTTTATTTGGATAATATAAAAGTAAGGTCATTCTGAGGGAAGAATCTCATTAGTTATTGATTACTTTATTACAACATCTTTAAATTCACCGCTTTCCTGAAGGTGTTGTTCAACTGGCTCTGTCTTTGTTGATGAAGAAGCTGTTCCTGACTTTACTTCAGGATAAGCATTTCTGACAAATGGTAAAGCCCGTAATTCTCTTGCAATAGCTCTTGTATCTGCATTTTCAGGAAACTCATAAATGTGAATTGAAAGTTTATCTGTAAATTCACCCTCAAAATTTTGGCTTATCAACTGTTGTTCTTTTTCTATTGCCTTAATAGTTACTTCTGAATCAGTATAATTCATAGTATCGCAGGTTTTATGCTCTTCAAAAAATTTTATGGCTTCAGGATGATCAGCATTAAATTCATCAAAATGTTCACCTTTACATATTACTTTTTTGGCATCTGCCGGATCATAATATCCAAAACTATGTAATATTTTAACTTTGTATTTTACAAGTATTTTATTAATTTGTTCCTGATATGAAGTATTTACTGAACTAACACTTTCGGTTGTTCTGACTCTGAATTTATCTTTATTATGATAAAAAACTATGATTGTTCCTGGCTCTATTTCTGCTGATTCAGGAGGAGGAGTATCAAAATTCAGTTTTTGTTTTTCAAAAGGAAAAATATCTGAATTGTTATCAACTACTTTTGGTTCAGGACTTGGCGAAGCATTTTTGATAGGAGTGGGTATTACAGCTACAGGAGTTATTGAAGGAGAAGGTGTTGCAATTGCTATATTTGAAGTTGTTTCTTTATTTACTGGAGTAACCTTATTTTCAGGAGATTTTTTAGGTTCCTCATTATTTAAAGGTGTTTGACAAGATTGTAATGCTAATAATAACAAAACATAAATAACGATGCTCTTTTTAATTTTTTTCATAATTTATACCAAGCAATTAAATATTATTTCTCAGGTTCAAAATTTCTAATTTTTTTAATTATAAACGTATTATTCGAATTATTTTTATTTAAAACTACTAATCCATTTCCTTTTTCATTTATTGCAAAATTATAATAATTAAATTTATTTGAATCCAGTACTTTTATTTCTTTATCTTCTAATTTGAAGTTTTTTACTTTTTTTATATACAAATATGAGTATTCAAAATCCCTACTGGCAAATTTACTTTGAATATTAATTTTTTTTATTAGGAAAACAGCCCCATTACCCTCTTTGTCAAGGTAGACAGAAGGTATTTGATAATTATCGCCAGAATAGGCAAGATCAACACTATTTAAAATTAATTTTTTATCTGGAACTTCTTTAAAGTTTTCAAACTTTTGCACAAATACTTCATACCGATTATTAATTATTATGAGATATCCTGTACCATTTGAGTCTATAAAACTATTTATCACTGTATAGTTTGTTTTTGTGTCTGTTTCATCTCTAAATTTTATACTTAATTTTTCTTCTTCTTTTTTAAATTCATTTAGGGAAAAATAATTAAAGGTTGTTAAATCATTATAAGAATAACCTCCATTGCCTTTTTCGTCTATATTTATTTCTATATTTGAAATTGATTGATTTAGCTCTTTATCAATCTGATAACCTTTAGTTATTTTATTATTATTAATATAATTCAATATTAGTGAGTTATTGTTATTAAGATAGTAGATAAAACTTTCTGAATTTACTAAATTTAGAATTTTTATATTAATATTTGAAGAAGAAAAAAACCTTTCTACTGAATTCGTAATAAATTTGTTATTTTCTATACTTACTAGATAATAAGGTTTTCTTGGTTTAAAGCCTAATACTTGAGGAACAATTTCATCATAATTTTCTCTTGAGTAAATCATAATACCATTACCAGATTTATCAACAGAATTAGCAACATTGCTTATAGGGTAATTACTATCAGTATCTTTTAAATCAACCTTTTCATTAGTAATACTAAGGTTTTTTATTTTACAGATTTTATCTTTGAAAACGATTATTCCATTATCTGATTCATCAATAAAAATATCCTTAAGCTCCTCACCTGAAAAATACTGAATTTTCTCTCCTAATGGTAATCCTAAGAAAAGATTGCAACCAGATAATATGATGAATAAAAGTGATATAGTAATGTAATTAAGTTTTTTCATAATTTTTTCTTCATTTATTACTCCAAAAACTAAAATAATTCAAAATACGTTTCTTAATAAATATCTGATAGTATTTTACTATTGAAGAAAGATCCTGGACAGGCTGGGATTACAGTGTTCACAATAACTTCCCCCATAGCTTCCTACCTATGACACTTAACACCTTCTATACCTTACTTGTGGACTTACTAACCTTCATTTTTTCGGCCTTTTTTATAAAATAAATTCCGGCAATTAAAAATATTGTAAAAATAGGATAATAATACCAGGCAGAATCATGAGCAAACCATAGCTGTCCTGTTTCCTCCGAGCCAAGGATAATGGCACTCCCATTATTAACAAGATGAAAAAACATACCATTAAAAATAGAGCCTGTGGATAAAGCGATATAAGTTATCAACATACCCAAAACTGAAGTGGGTATTAACTTATAGACATTAAGGTGAAAAAGCCCGAATAAAATACCAACAATAACCACAGTAAGCGGTTTATTAAATTTTGAATTTATTCCAGCCATCAGTGGCCCTCTGAATAACATCTCTTCACAAATGGCGGCTGATACAGCAATTATCAGAAATAATTTTATAAAACTTGGGGGTTGACCATTTTCCATCAGAAAAATATCAAATGCTTTTTTTAATTCTTCAGGCATTGGCAAAATCTTATCCTGGATTACATTTACAAATTTAAGGATAAAAAAGCTCCCTGACAAGGCGAGGAGAAATGAGCCAAATAAGCTTTCAATGTTTACTTTTCTCAGGCTAAAGGTTTCTTTAAAATCAAACTTAAGATACCTGACAAACAATACAGCTGGAAATAAAACCAAAAGAAGCTCGGTTATTAAAAGCCCATTTAGTTTATATGTAGCCTGAATAGAGCTACCTACATAAAATAATAGACCAAATGTAATTATATAAAGGAATATTGCTTCTAAAAAATTAGGCACTTTATTTAATCTGTTTTGCTGCGATGAAAAGATCATTTTCAGATTACTTTCTTCTGCCAGTAAAACATCTTCCCGGTTAAACAGCTTTGCTGCTGCGGCAATTGCCAGTATCGAGTAAAGAGTGGTTGTTACCATCACGATAAAAATTAAATAGGTGTCAAACTTACCCAGCAATAGATCCTTTATTAAGAGGGAAACATTGGCAATAGGTATCATTGCAGTAGTATAATTTAGCCCAAATCCCGGAAAGACCGTTACCATTGCCGGGAACCCACAGATCAGGTATACAGGTGTCAGATAATTTTGGGCATCTTTAAAACTGTTTGCCAGTGTAGAAACAAACATCATGATTGCTACAAAAAACATTGTTGTTGGAATCAGGGTGAGAAAAATGAAGAACATCGAACTCCAGGGAATACTAAAATTAATCTTGTCAGAGCTTAGCATCAGAGTCATAGATAAAGTCATACTGCCAAGATTAAGCAAACCGGTAATAAAAGCAAAAAGAGATATTGTCAAAAATTTTCCGGTTATGATGTCATATTTGTTTACCGGAGTCGTAAGCAGTGTTTCCAGTGTACCACGTTCTTTTTCACCAGCTGTCTGGTCTATCGCCGGATAAAAAGCGCCAAGGATGGTCATAAAAATAATTAAAAAAGGAAGGATATTACCAAGATAAAAGCCCCCGATTTTTTCTTTGGGTGCAATATTTGTCAGAGTCAGATCAAAAGGATCAAGTAATTCCTTATTAAGACCTCGTTTTGCAATCCTCCCTTTAATCACTTCCTGATTAAAATTCTTGATCTTCTCAGTAATTTTTGCCTGAGCATGTAATGAGTTAATACTTGCCTGATCATAAAATATTTCCAGGGGAATGGTTTTTTCATTATTTAATTTTGCTGCAAAATCAGGAGGTATTTTTATATATGCACTAATCCTGCCACTTTTTACATCCCGCTTTGGATTTTCTGATTTAAGAATTCGTATTTTGTGATCTTTTTTTAGAAAATCATATAAAACATTATCCCGGTCAATATAGATACTGACAATGTTGGCTGCTATTTTTTTTCCCTGCTCGATCATAATCTGACCGCCACCTACTGCCAGTAAAGGATATAGAACAATAGGAAGCAGAATCATAATAACAATGGTTTTACTATCACGGATAGTATCTTTTACTTCTTTAAAAAAAATAGTTTTGATAATATGGAAATTCATTCGTTCCCCATTTAAAATAAGCTGGTATTCAGGTCTAAGTTTACGATAAACATAAGTCTGAAGCAATGATTGATGATTTTATTAAGTATTATTAAAGTGAAGAACTGGTAAATATTCAATTAAATTTAAAATAATAAAAAGAAAATTGATTTAAAATAACTTTTTATCAAGTGGGCTTTCCAGTGGCACTGTTTTCATGGTGGGTAGGTTTAAAAAATATCCATAAAATCATACTAATATAAGATATTTAAACTATATTCAAAGTCACAGATTTTTCACCTTTTCTTAGGAGTATAATGAAGTATAACTTTGGTACACAGTGGTCATATTGGTTATTTTTTTATGTCCATTGCTTTTAAAAACTTTTCAAAATTATTGAGATGAATATTTATATTCGTAGCATTTAACATTTTAGTAAACGGGGTAAACAGGGACATGGTAAGACATTTTAGAGAAACAGAACACAGAACCGGATGGATAGAAGTTGTTTGTGGCGTAATGTTTAGCGGTAAATCCGAAGAATTGATTCGGAGGATCAAAAGAGCAATTATTGCCAAGCAAAAAGTCCAGGTTTTCAAACCTGTTATTGATAACCGTTATGATCCTTTATGTGTTAATTCTCATAGTGGTATACAGTTTCAGGCGGTAAGTATAAAGCAGACTGAAAATATTCTTAAATATATAAAACCCGATACTAATGTTGTTGCTGTTGATGAAATTCAGTTTTTTGATGAAAGTATGATAAATGTACTTGAACATCTTGCAAATAAAGGTATAAGGGTAATACTTGCTGGTCTTGAGCTTGACTTCAGAGGAAAGCCTTTTGGTATTATGCCTCAGGTATTATGTGTTGCTGAATATGTTGATAAGCTCCATGCCATTTGTGTTAAGTGTGGAGCACCTGCTACCAGAACTCAAAGATTAATTAACGGTATCCCTGCAAAATTTGATGATCCGGTAATTATGGTTGGTGCGGCTGATTCTTATGAACCAAGGTGTAGAGATTGTCACAGGATTATCATGGCTGAAAATGAACAGCTTGCCGAACTAAGCGCTTAAAATATAACAAAAAGAGCCGGGTCAACCCGGCTCTTTTTGTTAGAGAGGATTGGTTTTTGAATCGTTATCTCTTGGTTTAATTTCTTCATCTTCCAGATCATCTTCAGATGTTTGATTTTTGTTATCCTGAAAAATATAATAAAGAATAAGCAGACCAATTCCGATATTTATCGAAATATCCGCTATATTAAATATTGGCCAGATATTCTGGCCATTATAACGGAGATCAAGAAAATCTGTAACCCGTCCGTATAAAACCCGGTCATACAAATTACCTATCGCACCACCTAATAAAAAACCAATGCTGAATGAAAGTAGCTTTGTTCTTTTTTGAAAAGATAATCTTTCATAAACAATCAAGCCAAGGGAAATCATACCAGCAAAAGCTGATAATAAAAA
>CAYRDV010000087.1:0-17826 GCA_964422885.1 uncultured Candidatus Sericytochromatia bacterium | reverse complement strand
GAGAACCTTCTAAAAAAATAAAGGAAAGTTAGAAACAATATTTTTACAGCGTATTAAGGACAGAACAGTTTTCTGTCCTTAATACGTCTTTTTAATTAATGTATGAAAATAGTATTACAAAGAGTTACTTATGGTAGCGTTACAGTAAAAGATGAAATAGTGGGGGAGATTGGCCAGGGCCTGGTCCTCCTGGTAGGAATCACTCAGGCGGATGATCTGAAAAAAGCAGATTTTCTGGCAGAAAAATGCCTGAGTTTACGTATCTTTGAAGATGATGCTGGTAAAATGAATTTATCTCTTTTGGATATTAAAGGAGAGCTTCTGGTAATTTCTCAATTTACTTTATATGGTGATACAAGAAAGGGACGCAGGCCCAGTTTTGTTGATGCGGCTCCACCCGAATTTTCAGAACCTCTTTATAACTATTTTGTTGAATTATTAAAAAAAAGTTCTCTTAAGATTGAAACAGGTATATTTGGAGCCAGTATGCAGGTAAAAATTCATAATGATGGACCTGTTACTTTTGTATTAGAATCATGAAATGAATCCAAAACGAAGTTTTGAATTCATTTCATTCTATTCAGGTAAAAGTGCCTCATATCTATCATAAGCCAGGTTCTCAAGCTTATTTGAAAGCCTGTGGATAAAAGTAAAATCCATTGGTTCCAACTGATAAAATTTTTCATCCTTTTCCAGCATTTTTATTTTTGCTATATGATCCAGACAGTCTTTGTAACGGTTCAAAGCGAATAATACTTCACAATATCTGATTAACATGGTTAAAGAGTTTGGATAAATATTTACTCCTTCTTCCATTATTTTATAAGCTTCTTCATATTTTTCCTGTTTAGAATATTTAAAGGCAAAAAATATAAAAGGCTGAATAAATAAGGGGATAGATGAGACTGTTTTTGTATCCATTTTTCTGATTTCTTCCAAAACTTCAGCTATTTCTTCTTCTGCATCTTCTTTTTCGCCAATAGCATTAAGAGATAAGCCCAGGCAAAGTTTATAAAAAGCTTTGATTGAAGCTTCCAGCTTAGCATTTTCAAGACCATGTCTGGCAATGGTAATAAGTTCCATATGAAGCTCAGATTCATCAAAGTATCTTAGGTAGTTATACCTGTTAATTTCAAGCTCTGACCTTACAATATCCAGGTTTTCTTTTCTGGCAACTTTTTGAACATCATCGGTAACACTTTCGTGTATTACCCATTTAAAACGAATATCTTTGGTTCTTCTGAACAATCTGCATGAATATATTTCAACTTCTTTGTCCTGAAACATTTCGTTTACTTTTACCATATATGCCACAGCATTTTTTTTATCCAGAAATTCAGGGGTTAATAGTTTGTGACTGTCCGGCGTAAGGCGTTCATGAGCATCCATATAAAATACCCAATCCTGGGAAACATACTTTAGAAAAGTGTTTCTGGCATCGCCATAGTCATTGTTCCAGATATGCCTGTAAATTCTGGATGTATATTCCCTGGCAATAGTAACTGTGGCATCTGTTGAACCAAGATCTACAACAATTATTTCTTTTACATAATCTTTGATACTTTTAATGCAATCTTCAATTAGGTTTTCATCATTTTTTGCAAGTATACAGGCGCTAATGTCCAGCCTTTGGATAGTTTTAGGGGTATTTGTCGGTTTAATAATATTAGCCAAAATAAGTTACCTTGCCACTAATTTTTATATAACATATATATTTTACGGCAAAAACAAAAGAAATCAAACTTTGTTTGGAAAATTGCTATTTTTGTTATTGGACAACCCCTGTACATTTAATTGCCAATAGACATAAATTCTCTGACATTATCTTTTCCGCTTCTAAGTTCTTTAATTTGTGAATAAAGCTCTGTTTCTTTTTCACTTAAATGCTTAGGAATGACAATTTTTACCTTTACATACATATCCCCTTTTTGCTCTGATTTAAGAATGGGCATTCCCAGGTTTTTAAGTCTTAAAGTTTTTCCTGACTGGCTATGTGCTGGTATTTTCAAGTTTACTGAAGAACCTGAGAGAGTTGGTATTTTTATATCTGTTCCTAAAACTGCTTCATAGTCCGTAATTGGTATTTCACAATGTAAATCATGTTTCTCTAATTTAAAAAACTCATGTTCTTTTATTTTTATTTTAAGAAAAATATCTGAGTTCTGGTTACCTCCGGGAATTCTAATTTTTGTTCCATTTTCAACGCCTTTGGGAATATTAACGTCCAGTTTTTTTTGCTCATAATCCTGTTGTAGATTAATAATTCTTTTACCACCCTGATAGGCTTCATTTAAATTAATCTCAATTTCATGAGTCTGAGGTTCGGGTTTATGGTGCTCATGAGTTGCCTGTCGCCTGGTTTGTTGCTGCTGTGTTTTTTTATTTTTACGGCCTCCAGCATTACCAAAAATACCATCAAAATTAACTCCCTGATTGCCAAAAAATATTTCAAAAAAGTCACTAAAATCACTACCATGAAAAGTTTGCCCGCCTATATCACCATAATCCTGATAATAATTTCTTTTTGCATTTTCTCCGTAAGATTGGTATTTATCCCAATCTGCCCCCAAGGTATCGTATTTTTGCCTTTTATCCTTATCACTAAGAACCTCATTTGCTTCATTTAACTCTTTGAATTTTTTTTCAGCATCTTTGTCTTTACTTATATCTGGATGATATTTACGGGCAAGATTACGATATGCTTTTTGGATATCTTTATCCGAAGCATTTTTATCAACACCTAATATTTTGTAATAATCTTTATACTGCATATTTTAAATACCATTTTACTGGTTAATATATATTTTCTAATTAAATTCTAGCGTATTTTAAAGAAAGTGAGGGGGAAGTGAGGTCACAAACTTTGTTTGTTAAGTGAGGTAGCAAGCTTGCTTGCTTGTGAGGGGGAAGTAAAGAAGTGAAAAGAAGTTTATCTTCCTTCTCCCTCACTTCCTCCTCACTAGGACAGCTTTAGTTGTCTGACCTCACTGAACGAAGCGGCCTCACTTCTTATCTCACTGAGATGGCTTTTTGGCAATTGCCCTTATCGCACTAAGACTATCTTTTACCATGTCACCGGTATATTCTGACATCATACTAACAATAGATGACATTAAAATAAGTAAGATTAGCATACCTGTTGTTGGTTTCATCGCAAAGTTAAGCTCCAGAACATTAATCTGAGGTGAAACTTTATTGGTAATTCCCAGTGAAAAATCGATAATAAATAATACGATTAATATTGGTAATGCCATTTGTATTGCAACATAAAACAGTTTTCCACAGATCTTAATAAATTCAGTCATGGCGATAATATCAAATTTAAAGGTTCCCATTGGTAGCATTTCAAATGTGCCGAAAAATGCTGCCAGTAAATAAAGGTGACCATGAGCAATAATAAAAACCATTAGCTCAATCTGATAAAATAATTTTCCGGTTGCTGATGACTGTGTTTTTGTCTGAGGGTTAAAAAGCATAACCATACTTAAACCCATCTGCACGTCAATTAACTCTCCTGCAGCCTGAATTGCTGAAACAAGAATAGAAGCACAAAATCCAAAAATAACTCCTATCAGTATTTCCTGAATCAGCAAAATCGAATAAAGTATATAATTACTTGGAATAGGAGGAGGTTTTGGATTAACAGTTATCATATACATCATTGATAATGCGACAATCAAAGTTGCACGAACCTGGGCAGGAAGAGACTTACCACTATAAAAAGGAGCCTGGAGGGTTAAACCAAATGTTCTGGCAAGAATAAGCAAAAAAACCGGACCATTTTTTTCCACGAGTGCTATTATATGGCCTATTTCGTTTACACTTACATTACCCGCATGAGTTGCGATTATAGGTAAAGCCATATGTCACCTCAAAAGGAAAGTTGGAAGATCCTTAAACAATTTTTGAATAAACTCAAGAATTGTGTTTAACATCCAGGGACTCAACAGAATTATCATACCGTAAACACATAATGATTTTGGAACAAAACTAAGTGTTTGCGCCTGAACCTGTGTAATTGCCTGTAGTACACTTACTGAAAAACCAATGATCATCGCAGTAAGAATAATAGGTAAAGACATTATTATAATAAGTAAAATAGCTTTACTTACCTGAGCAACTACTATTGTTTGTTCCATATTTATAATTTAAAACTAGTTACTAATGCCTGTAATACTAAATACCAACCATTTGCAAGAGTAAATACCAATAATTTAAACGGCATCGATATTGTTACTGGTGATAACATCATCATACCAAGTGCAAGAAGAGTATTGGCAACTACCAGGTCAACAACCAGAAATGGAAGGAATAAAAAGAAACCTATTTTAAAACCTGTAGAAAGTTCACTTACCATATAAGCAGGAATAAGAACATGAATTGGCACATCTTCAGCCGTTTTTGGCTGAGGTAATTTAACAACTCTCATAAAAAAAGATAATTCTTCTTTTTTAGTGTACTTAAGCATAAAATTTCTAATTGGCGGTACTCCACGCTCTAAAGCAACAGATTGGCTTATCTTATTGTTTAAATATGGTGATAAAGCCCGATCATTAACTTCCTGCCATACAGGAGTCATAATATATATTGTAAGAAATATTGAAATGCCCATTATTACTTGGTTTGGTGGCACCTGTTGAGTGCCTATAGCCTGCCTTAAAAAACCCAATACAATAATAGTTCTCATAAAAGATGTTGTCATAATAAAAAAGAAAGGCAACAAGGTCAGAAAGGCCATAAAAATAATTAATTGAAGAGGCGTTCCCAACTCTTTAAGTTTCATTGGAGCACGTAAGTCGATTTGATCCATAAAACCACTCGGATCTGACTGAGCTGCAAAACTGGGAGAGATAAAAAATAGCGAAATAAACAAAAAAACTAACAACATGACTGGCAAATTTAGATAATCTGAAAAACCTTTACTATCTTTATCTTTTTTTGTGATATCAATTTTGTCTTTTGAATTCATATTCTGTTCTACCGAATTGTCCCCTTCAATATTAACTTCAGATATTATCTGCAAATTTGCTTCACTGCTAGCTATAACCCAGTTTCTGGAAGCTACGTTGATAATGTAAAGTGTTTTTCTTGGCTCAAGTACATATTTCTCTACCACTTTTATATGCCTGTTTGGTTTTATAATTCCACCAAAAGGAAGATTTAACTTTGGCAAGCTTCCTCTGTTTTTTAAACTTGCTGATAAATAACCCAAAGCTACAACAAGTGCCAGTAAAACAAAAAGTGTAATAAAATAACTGGTAAAATTTACCTCCGGGAGTGATGGAACATTATTATCGGAAGCATATACATAACTATTAAATGATAATAAGATTAGAGCTACATACCATAATTTTAACATTTATTCGTAACCTGAATCATCTCCGGAGTCCATAATAGCTTCTGGTCTGTGTACTTCAGTTACTTTGATACCAAAATTATTTCCAATAACAACGACTTCTCCTCTGGCGATCAATCTGCCATTTACCAACAGATCAATCGATTCACCAGCCAGCCGGTCTAACTTTATTATAGAATTTTCCCCAAGTTGTAATACTTCCTTAAGTGGAAGATTTGTACGGCCAAGTTCAACCGTAACATTCATTTTCACATCTTTTACGAGTTCAAGATTACCAAGAACACCAGTTACTGCCGAAGTAGGCAATTCAGAAAGTAATGGTGCAAATTTGACAGGACTAACTGTCATTCTCTTAGCTCCAGGCCTTTTTTCAACTCTTTTATTTAAATCGTTCACTTTAAGGAAACTCCTCTGCCAATCAATAAAATATTAATTCTTACTTTGTGAAAATTGTGCTTTAGAAACTTTTACAGATAAATGGTTATCAACTACTGCAAGTTTACCTTTACCTTTACAGACATCATTTATTAGTATATCAATTTCTTCGCTGACAGGTTTGTCAAGTTCTATTAACATTCCTTCGGATAAATTTAACCAATCAGTTAACATAATACTGGCTTTCCCAAGTTCAGCACTTACCTGGACTGATACATTTCCCAGTTCACCAAGAGAATTTTCAAGAATGGTATTAACTTTTTGCTTTTCATAATTAGTTACTTTGCCATTATCACCATTTGATTTTGCATGTATATCTACTTTCATCCCAAAAATATTTTCAAGTTCTACACCAAATTCAGAAAGCAAATCCTGAGTAATACTTTCTTTTACGTCTTCAGAAAACTCATCAACAACCAGGCCATCTTTCTCTTTTTCAGTATCATCAAGATCAAAGCTGATGATAGCAGGTTCAGGAATAGTTGTCATATCAGTAGAAACTTTATTTATTGATACTGGAATTGAATATACCTGACGAACCTTTTCTTCAGTAATTGTCATACCAGCAGGGCTGGCTTTTCCTACAACCATCATTATTATCGGAACCATAATACCTGAAACAATTAAACCTGTTGCATAAGCCAGATCAGGATTTTTAACCACTCCAAGAGTTTCAATGAAACGTGATGTCATTGGATCTTTGTCCCAAAACATTAAGTATAAAGGAATAGTAATTACAATACCCAGAAGAAAACCTACAGTTCCACCCATATTAAAACCGATAAAAAACCGGAAGACAAAATCAAGGAGTTTACTGACTGTTGTCTGAGCTTCTGTTTCAAGTGTAATTTCGCCTGTTTCTTCATTTATTATTTCTTTTACTTTGGCTGCAAAAGGATGATTAAACTTTCTGAAAAGTCCAAGAATTGCTCCGGCAATTGCCAGCGGAAAAGCATAACCAAGTGCGGCACATAAGACACCACCCAAAAATAATGAGTTTACCAGTGGAGTTGTTTCAACATTATTATTAGTGGTTACTTCATGATTAACCTGTACTTTGGAAGATGATAAATTTGAATAATTATTTGCCGAAATCTGAGCGATATTTAAGGCATCATCAACTACGTCCTGCATTTTTTGTCCTGATGTGGTTGAAGTTCCCTCTTCATCTTCATGATGTTTGGAAGAAGGGTTTACAATAGGTGAAGCATTATTTGCAGCACTTTTTACCGGAGCTATTGTATTAACAGTAGCTGGTTTTATACGGGTAACAGCTCTTTGAGTATTTCTGACAAAAGGAGAAGGTATTATATTAGTATTTCTTACTTTTGGTTTTTGAATAATATTTTTTTGGCTATTATTTGTCTCAGGCTTTTTTTCCTGGACTTTTTTATTTCCCTGTACTGGTGAAAACTCCTGAGTTTCATAAAGAACTTCATTTTCTTCATACCCATATTCTATTGCTGGTGGTTGTGGAGCAAAAATAGGAGCGGGCTGTTGAGTGGTAATTGTAGATTGTGATGAAAGCCTTAAAGAACCACCAGAGTATAATGTTGATAAGTTGTAAAAAGAAACACTGAGTAAAATAACAGAAATAACAACAATTTCTGGCCACTTAAAGTACGAATGAACATCAAATCTGGAAAAACTTGAAACGCCGCTTTTGTAGTATAAAAATGTCCATACAGAAAGAAGCATTCCCAGAAAAAATGCGACCATAAAAAGGAGGGCTGACATACTTAAACCGCTGCCTTTTATCATATAAAGAATAAGTAGGACAAGAGGTATAATGCTTGAAAATGCTAATAAACCAAAACCAAGTGAATTTCTGGTAATACCAGTTGAGTTTCTGCCACCTGAAGTTTCCTGAGCTTCAGCTTTTTCAGCATGAACTGAGGGCTCTCTGTCATCATCATCGTCATCATCATCTGAAGATAATGGTTCATCTGAAATAGGATCATCATCCATATCGTCATCATCATCATCACCAAACAATTCATCATCTTCATCATCATCTCCCGCCATCATCAAAGGGCGGTTCAGATTGTAAAGAAAATCGTCATTTTTGTATACCACTATTAAGAACTCCTATTTCTAAATTTCTGTAACCTGAACTGCAAGATTTTGCTGATCGGGTGTTGTTCCGGGCCGTCCCTTTATAATTGTATTGTTCTGTCCGATTTTAATAAATAAAGGGTCTTCAATAGTTTGGGTTAATTTTATAAAATCACCTACTTCTATATTTTGCAGTTCACTGAAGGTCATTTGCGTTGAACCCAATTCTACAGTAACAGGTATAGTAATATCATCTACAAGGTTAATTCTTTCCTGTATTTGCTCAAACTCGGCCTCTTGTTTAACTGATTCAAGGACACTTTTCATTACGCCGCCCAAAGGCTCCAAATAAGGCTGAGGAAAAATCATTGATATTTTTTGTACTTCTCTGGCAACCATTGTTACCCTAAAAGTAACAGAAGCAACAAGTGTTTCAGGAGCAATACCGGTTAACAGTCCTCTGAATTCATCTAATGAAGGAGTATTGGGGAAAGTTGCAAGTTGTATGCTTATTGGATGATATTCTCCCCAGATTGTTGAAAATGCTTCGGAAAACTGTTGAATTTTTCCATCAATCATTTGCAATTCCTGTTCGGTTATCCCTTCATCGTCATCGTCATCATCGTCATCATCATCTTTTTCTTCATTTGAACTCTGTCTGACGAGAGCTATAGCAGTATCTTTATCTATTATCAAAGCAACACCACCAACAAGGGATTCTCCAAAACCAAGTAAAGACCATACTGTTTCACGTGAATATCTGTCAATTACTTCTTTAAAAGTCATCTGCTCTGCACCAATAACCTGCCATAAGGCCGCTGAGGTTGGTTCAGCTGCAAGAGTTTCAGTCAGTAATTGAGCTACTCTGTCATGAATATAGTAAAGGGACTTAAGGTCGTCATGCGACAACTCTCTAGTTTTTACAAACCTTAATGGATGGAGTGAGTCTAACTTAGCCACAAAATTCTCCCACTTTTAAAGATTTTCCATAAATACCACAGATCCTTCAATTTGAAAGATTTTTTAGGATTACTCCCTGAGATCACTGTTTTAATCTCACTATTTATTTAGAAAGAGTGTTTTTAAGCCCATAATTATGAATATAGAATCAGTGGAAATCCACTAAAGATACTTAAAATCTCTAATTTATCAAACTTTTATATCTGTGAAACTATTATACAATAGAGTAAATATAATAATAATACTCATAATACATTTTTAACCTTACTTTATGTAACATATTTTACATTTGTAAACAATTTCATTAAGTTTTAAGATTATAAAATATTTGCTAATTTCTCTCTTCCGTTTCTTATTACCAGTAAAGTATTGGATAAATTTCCTTCGAGTTTTTCAAGAACATTATCAGCATATTGATCTGCTTCTTCCTGAGTTTTTTCAAGCTCTTTGGTTACTTCGTATTTTAATGATTCGGCTTCCAGTTTGGATTTTTTAACGATTTCATTATTACTTACCAAAAGCTTTGCTCTTACTTCTGCATCTGCAACCATTTCTTTCGCTCTGCTGTTTGCATCGGCAATAATTTTATCTTTATTTATCACAATTGTTTGAGCTTCTTTCATTTCCTTTGGAAGATTTTGTCTCAAATTATCCAAAAGTGAAAATAATTTATCCTCATCAATAAGTAATCTATTAAAGATAGGAATCTTAGGACTGTTTAGTACTAAATCTTCGATTGTATCCAAAATGGATTTTACATTTTCTTCGCTAATATAAATCCCCTCCCTCCAAAGTTGCAGATTTATTAAATATATTATCTGCAATAAATATTAATTATATTGTATCAGCTTAATTATATTTTAATTATTCATTAAACTTCAAGTATGTTAAAAAAAAGATAGCTTAGAAATAGATAGATTTTTACAATTTTATCTAAAAAAATTATATAGTTAAAAGTGAAAAATAAATTCTAAATTTGTTAAAACAAGGCAATGCCTTGTTTGTACATTTTTTTATAAGGAATCATATGTGTGAAATAATAAGTAGTGAAAATCAGGAAATAGTTGCAGACCAAAGCTCAGAAAAAATGAAAAGGATGGCCATTGCCCTAAAGGCAGTAGGGGGCTGGTTCTCATATTTTATGGGAATAAGTGCACTGGCTTTTGGAACTCTTACTGACATTGGAACTGATATGTTTATTGTAATCATTGGAATAGGAATTATTATTCCCGGTCTGGTTTTATTGCATCAGCATGTAAAACAAAAAGCACTGACAGGTAAAGCCAGGATTGTAAAGGGGGTAAAATATATTGGTGGTCTTCTACTTATTCCTGGTGTTCTTGGTATTTTAATTGGTAAAAGCTCACCATTACTACCTTTTTGCCAATTACTGGCATTTTCCGGTTTGTTAATATTTGTAATAAGTATAATTTTAAAAAAGGCCTGGGGTTTAAAATCTCCAAAAAGAATTAAATCAGAGCCTGCTTAATTTTATTTGATAAGTGAAAGTTTATATTAAATATGAAAATTTTTGTTATTTTTTTTATATTAATTTTTACCTCTTTTGTTCAGAGCAAAGCTTATGCTCAGAAAGAAATAAATAATGGAAAATTTTCTTTACCATATAAAACTTTATCTCTTCCGGGTAACTTAGATAATATTCCTTTTTTCAACAGTAACAGCCCTGAGTTAGTAACTACAGAAGGCATTTTGCTTTCAACTTTTCCACAAAGTGATAAAATTCATCCTGATGCTCATTTAAACAGGACATTTGAAGGTAGATTTGATATTTTTACCCACCATATTACTCCACAAATAAGTTTTAAAAGATTTTATCAGGGAATTTTAATAAAAAATGCAACTAATAAAGAGGTTGTCCTAAAAATTATTTCTGCTTCAACATATCTTACTAAAGAAGCGACATTTAAAAAATTACCAGATTTTACACGAAACTTCGGAGAATATTTCGCTGGCCCAGGTGACAGAGTTAGTCAGGATATTTTAAGAGCTAAAAGGATAACTTTATTTGACAAAAAACCAATCATTCTTTTAAAACCAAATGAAACCTATATCTTAATGAATTTACCTCTGGTCCCTGGAAATGAAAGAACATCACAGTTTAAACTTGAGTCAGACGGACCGGTTTATATTGCAGATCTTACCCGTTATGAAAATACTTTCTTATGGTTACCAGGAACCCCTCCAAAACTTTATGACTGGATGAACATTTTAAAATGGGGTAAATTAGCAGAAAAAAGAGATAAAATACCAACTAATGTTGATAAACCACTTACATTTTGGCTAAAGTTTATTTATGGCAGAGTATCAGGGATTACAACGGGAACAACCTGGAATGCAGAGATTGTTAATGATAGAGATAAATTTATTATTCCAGAACATAATACTGGCATCGCTTATGTTTTAAATACAATGCATGATAATACTCTTGGAACAAATCAAAGGCAAACTATGAAAATTGACCCAAGATATCAGGATACAGCTTATTATTCTAACGGGAATTATGGTGTTACCTATAATATAAATATCCCTTTTTATAACAATACAAAAGAACAAAGAGAAGTAAAAATAAGCTTTGATACTCCCATACGATTACCTGAAAACCAACCACAAAAAGAAATAAGTTTTTATAGAACACCACCAGAAAAGGTATTTTTTCGTGGTGAATTAAGGGTTAAATATAAAAGTTATTTTGGTTTTGAAAAAGAAAAATATTTTCATCTAGTACAACGGTCAGGGCAAAAAGGAGATAATCTTTTGACTTTAATTCTTGATCCTGAAGAAGTAAGAAATATAAACCTCAGTTTTGTATATCCGGCAGATGCTACAGCCCCACATGTTTTAACGATTGAAGGCTAATCTACAGGTAAACCTAAGTTATAGATATTTCTTCAGAAGCAAAATAAAATTTAGCTATTTTATTACATTCCAGGTTGAACATTATCAAATTTAACAATACCCAAATCTTTATTTTGTCCTTTAATTATTTTTACTTTATAATCCTTTGCACAACATATTGCGTTAAAACTAACTATAATTGTTTCCTCATTTTCAGTTATCAGAATATCTTCAATATAAAAAGTTTTATCTTCCTTAACCTTTCCTATGGCATAAACTTTCGTTTTTTTTGAATCTATAACTTTAATGAAAATTTCAGGCTTTTTATCATTAATTACTTCACCATTTTCTAATTCAAAATAACCTTTTATTGAAGTAGTAATTTTTTTATTTAAGGTAGGTAAAGGTGAAGGAGTATTTTTAATAGTTAAGGGAGTTGTTTTCATATTAAAACATGAAATTTGGTTAAAAATTACTAAAATAATTAGTATATATTTTACTTTAAACAACTGTTATAAAACCCCTTCTTTGCTTATCATTTTATTTTAATGGAATAGCTAAATTACTCCCATTTATATTATTATTTGTATCTACTGCAGGAACAGGTAAAGTAGTTGAGGTATTATAAAGTGGAGTTGTTTGCCAAGGTGCAAATCGTGCTTGTACTCCAAGTAATCTCTCTGTTATTGTTAAATATTTCTCATTATAAATTTGATAACCAAAAGTACTGGTTTTACCTTGATTATTTGTAAATAAATTAAAAATTGTTTCATCCGAAAGTGAACCATCATGAGAGTAAAACGAATCAGTATTATCACCATCGATAATACTGTTTGATAGGTTATTACTAAGCGATAGCTTTGTTTTTCCTTCAGTATTAAATATTCTTATTAAAAAAGGTTTACTTGAATGTAAATTTTTTGCTACTATAAGAGCATTATACATATTAAGGTCTCTTAAGTTTGCGACAAGACCAGTATTTCTTTCGGAAATATCTAAATTTTTGCCTAATAGAGTGTTATTACCAGTTCGCCCAATAGTAGCAGAAAATGCAAGCAGGTGCATAATATTATCAGGAGAATCCCAAAGCACCAAATCCATTTTTTTAATCATTGCTACGATTGAGGCTACCATAGGAGCTGCCGCAGAAGTCCCGTTTGCAACTTCAAATTTATACCTATTGGTTGTCCTAGCTGGGTAATATAAACTGGCACTGATAGCATGAGCACCTGCCGCTAAATGAACGGCTTTCCCATAATTACTGCCACCAGTAGCATCTATATGCCAAATGCCACCATTTTTGTCAGAACCACCAACTAAAATTTGTCCGTAATATACGCAATTAGGATAATCAGAGCATGGTGCAAAATCATCAAGATTTTTAGAATCGTTACCCGCACAAAGTATAACAGGCTGTTTTTTTCCTCCAAAAATTGAACCATTGAATGAAGCATAAAATATAGCCGCTCCTATGGTTGGATTGAATGATAATGGTAGTTCATCCATAGACCAACTTAAATTCATTGAATCTACACCTTTAGACGCAGCATAATTAATTGCTTTAACAAATGGGCCTTCACCTCTTTGGCGAAATTTTATTGGGATAATTTTAGCAGTTGGTATAACTCCAGAAAGTCTCTTATTATTATTAAAAGGACTTGCAATAATACTTGAAACCCAAGAGCCATGAGAAAAATCCGTAATTTTACTACCTTTTCTATCTAAATCATCAGGAGTTTCTTCTAGAAGGTTAAAATTTGAACTATTTATTTCTGTTACTTTTGTACTTTCAGGGCTTGTTGGATCAAAATCTGCTTCTATTATTGCTCCTCCTTCATATAAAGGTCTATCATTATTACTGGGATCTGTTATGTCAAACCCACTGTCAATAACCGCAATTCTGGGTGATGGTGCATCATTTAAACTTGAAACTCCAAAAGAATCTTTATAAACATCCCAGGCTTGAAATACTTTATGTCTGTTGAAATGCCACCACCAAAATTGTTCATTCAATCCAAACTCTGGATCATTTGGTTTCGTACCTGAATACGTAATATCACTTTGTCCTTGGCTACCAACTTTTGTAAATGAAGATGTTTTAACAATTACAGATGGGTAAGCCGTTCGGACAAACGGTAATTTTCTAAGTTCAGATGAAATGGTTTTTGTATCAACATTCTCAGGAAAATTATAAAAATGAATTGAGTTTTTATGAGGTATTTCTGTTATAGAGTATTGTGAAACCCTATTAAGTGCCTCATCAAGTTGAGCTTCTGTCTCATTAGGCAATGATGAATAACTTGCTTTGTGAATTTTATACTTCTTTAAAATTTTATTTAAAGCTTTTGCATATTCAGGATTAGAAGCTATAATTTGAATCCTTTCACAATTTGTTTTACTTTTACCAGGATTACTTGGGTCACAATTATCAGGATCATTTCCATGTCCATTGTTATTATCCTGTTGTACAGATTGAACACCAAAATTATTTTTACTTAAACGTATTTTACTTTCATTAGTGTAAATTACACTAACAGCCCCAGGCTCTGTTTCTATGTTTGTTGAAGGGGCATAATCAAATGAAGGGCTATATTTATTGCTTATTGAATCTGGGCCAGTTAATTCAAATGAAGAAGGGGGTATTAAATCATCTTGGTTTGAATTGGATATGATGATTTGTATGGTAATAAAAACACTAGGATAATGAACAAGAGAAGCTTTAAGCTCATATGTACCACTTGGAAAATTAGCAGGAGGAGACCATCTTATTATCCCATTTTCCCCTCTTAAAAATTGTTCAAAACCTCTATCACAGGTTACAAGGTCTACATGCTGCCCATTTCCGTTTACTTCAAGCTTATAATAATCTCCAGAAATATTATTTACAGTAATATCGGTAAACCCACCATTTGCAGCACTAAAATTATTTGGTGTTGCAATTAACCCCGGAATATTAAACGGGAAAAGTCCCCTTCCAAACCCTTGAATATTATCGATAGTAAATGGTTGTAAGTTAGATTGTATTGATGAGCCAGCAGAAAGTTGAATGGTGTAAGGGCCATTGGGATAAAATGAAACGTCAGGTACCATTGTCAATCTTGAAGTAGCTGTATCACCATCTGGAAAACTCATACCACCTGTTTGTCCTGGTATCTCTACATGCCACCCACCACAAGAACCAACACTTTTAATTTCTAATAAGAAGTCTGTTGGTGGTAGGTTAAGTACATCACCTGTTATTACTATGTCAAATTGTATGGCAAATGTTGTAATATGAGAGCCAAATGGTCTGTTCCCAAAAACAGTATTACCATTTACGGGAATAAGTTCAATACTATCAATGGTTGCTTTTGTATTAAATCCTTGTTTCCTTGAAACGGATTTTAAATCTATATCTTTAATTCCAGGTATTTTTGAGAATGTAACTTTAGGGTTATAAGTTTTATATCTTTTTTTTAATTCATCATTATACTTTTTTGAAAGTTCAAGAGAGCTATTTGATTGTGAAGAAGATGGAATATTAATATTATTTACACAAGATACACAAATAAAAATTATAGAAACCAAAAGGCAAAATAATCTGTTTATTTTTTTATAGTTCATGGTTTTAATACTTCTTCCTAATCTGAAACAATATTTTATTTTACTTCATGTATACTGAGAATTTTAAATCCATTAATTTTCATTATATATTACAGAATTAACTTATTTATATTAATAAAGTATTAATTTTTTTTTTAAATCTTTGTTTTATGAGATTTTTAGCACATAAATATCGCCACAGTTGAATACATTCAGATTTAATTAGGTAAATTGGGCGATTAATGCTTTTTTCTTAAGAGCCTTTTCTCCACCAGCCTGTTGAACAAGTTTTTCTATTTCTTCATGAGAAATTTCTTTTGAGTTATTGGTCATATCCTCTCCAAACAGGCGTGAGTTTATTTCATTTACCATTTTGTCACCTTTGACAAATAAGCTAAGTTCTTTGTTATACATTGCTTGTGAAGTAGTACCATCTTTATTTATTTTGGTAAAAGGGCTTTTTAAAGAACGACCGATCATATTTGCAGAGCCGATAATAGCCTTATTTCTATCTGTGGATATTGCTTTGGTATGAATATGTTTTGTTTCATGTCCATTATTATCATAATAGAACAGTTTTATATCTCCTTTTGCCCCCTCTTTTTTGGTTTTTAGCAACTGATATACAGAATACAGATTTGCATCATTAAACATCGACATTACACTATGTTTTGCAATCACAACATTTACCGTTACACCTTTTTTCATTGCTTCGGAAAGATGTTTGTTTATTTTGTCACTTGAGAAAAACGCCTGCTCAATATTAATTTCATCTTTGGCATTATCAATCAGATTAATGATTCCTTTTTCGATATTTGTTTCATTGTCATCCGTAACAAGGACACCAACCCTGGCTGTATTTTTAAATTTACCCTGAGACTGAAGATTTTGTAGCTCATTATTTAAAAATTCTTTGGATTTAAGAAGCGAATCCATTTCTTTTTCATTTGGCTGTGGTAAATTATTAAATTCAAACCAGTTTTCCAGAAATTCTTTGTGAACATTTCTTACTTCTGGGCCTGCGATCTTCAGCATTACATCATGATAGGCATCTTCAGATAAATACTGACTGCCCATATTCATACCACCTACTGTTGCCTGTGTTCCGTCAACTACAAAAACTTTCCGGTGATCAGAACGTAAAATACCATCAGTAAAAAATTTCCATTTCATATTATTTTCCAGATGCTCTATTGCAGTTTCTTTTTGTTTATCAGTAAGTTTTGAGTTCTTTATTTCATCTTTAACTTTGCTTATTGCATCGCGAACAACTTTTTCGCTTTCTTCACCATAATCGAGTTTACCCTGCCAACTGTTAAACATTACTTTTACTTTAATTCCATCAGGACTCTGAGGAGAATATTTTACTTCATTATCGACAGGCTCAAGACCAGCTGCCTTTTTTGCCAGCATATACATTGCCTTATTACCGGAAGCGTCATTATGAAGCATATAAGTTTCAAGATCAAGGCTTTCTTTTGCTTCCCGAATCATTTTTTGCATTTCAGGAAAGTATTGTTTGCCATTTACAAAAAATTCAACCCCATTTTTACTGGCTTTTTTTTCAAGAGGGATATTATCATCTTCTTCAATCGGCTCAAAAGACAAACCATTTTCTTTATCAAAACCAAGCTCCAGTGATGAAGCAAGGTCTACAGTTTGTGCACCAAGTTTTGCATCCTGAATATAGACATAGTTTTTAGATTTTATTTCTGGTTGTTGTTCAGGTGATTTACGGTTAGTATAAACTGAAAAATCATTTAATACTTTTCCTGACTGGAAATAGGAGCCTAATGATTCACCACCCAGATTTACGTTTTTTGTTTCTTTTTCATCAAGATCAATTTTAATCTTTCCTTTGGCATAAACCTGCCTGCTGTTATTTTTACCAAGGCCAAATTTTGCTTCAATTTCAGCTTCATCCGGTGTCCAACTTGCACCTTCAGGAGCATCTGGTTTTAATGAAGTACTTCCTGTTAAAGCAATATCTTTTAAATTAATTTTCAAATTACCTTTATCATCTATTTCAAACTTTGCTTTTTCACCATCAATATGATTAACAGTAAATGAGCCTTTGGTTGAGATAGGGACTTCCAGGTTTTTTACTTCTGGTACAAGAACCAGATAGTCATCTTTTTTCTGGACATTGAGGCTAACATTACGATATGGTTCAGGAATTGCCGTTTTAACCTTTTCTTTGACCATATTTTCTAACTTGCTAAGAATCATTGAATCAAAAACCCAGTTTTTATCAAGTTTGGCAACAAATTTACCTTGTTCATTAACTTTAAATTTAATCTGAAAATGATCCCAAAAAAGATTAAAGTTTAGTTTTGGAACACCCTGAGCTACTTTTACATCAAAAATATAAGCCTTTTCAGCTTTATCAAATCTTACATTCTGAACTTCGGTTGTCCGGTTACCGTCTTTGGACTTAAAACCTTTTAAGTCAAAAATTGCCTTATCAAATAACTCGCGGTTTATATCAACATTACCGTTAATAATTTTGCCTTCAATATCAGTTATAAAAATTCCTTCATTGATGTTATCATCTGTCGGGCTATCTTACTGGTAAGTTTTAT
>CAYRDV010000086.1:0-17874 GCA_964422885.1 uncultured Candidatus Sericytochromatia bacterium | reverse complement strand
ACCTCTGACATTATTACTCCCCTTTATTCACTTAATGACATAAGTTAGAGAAAGAAGGATGCTGGACAAGCCAGCATGACAAATACTTTGTCAATCCCGCTTGTCGGGAATCTTTCTTAACTTTACGACATTACCTTATTCACTGCACGTACTTCTAGTTTACTTGTTCTTGAGCTGGTTTTGCACTATATTTTTTCAATCTACCATTTTTTAATGCACCCTATTTTAACTGTTTTTTTATTTTGCCCAAAAACTCAGTGATATAATAGTTAAATATGTTATTGTGATATTTTGTATTAAAAATGATAAAAGAAGATACTATTAAAACTGTTGTACAAAGATTAGTAGAAACCTATTCTCCTTTGGGAATATATCTTTTTGGTTCATATGCCTGGGGAAATCCAAATGAAGATAGTGATCTAGATTTATTAGTTATAGTTAATGATTCCAATGATAAATCTTATAGAAGAGCTGTAAAAGGTTTCAAATCGTTAAGAGGTTTAGGAGTTCCAAAAGATTTAATAGTTTCAACAAAAGAGGAATTTGATAAATATTCGTCTGATAAAACCAGTATTTTTCATAAAATTAAAGAAGAAGGAAGAAAACTTTATGAGCCAATCATATGAAGATTGGTTGAAGAAATCAGAAAGTGACTTAACTTCTGCTAAAGTTTTAAAAGATAATATTCCTCCAATTTTAGATACCAGTGTTTATCATGCTCAGCAATGTGCTGAAAAAATTTTAAAAGCCTTCTTAATTTTTAAAAGAGTAAGTCTTAAGAAAACACATGATTTAACTTTTTTACTTGATCAATGTAAAGCTATAGACTCCGATTTTTCAAATTTATCTGATGAAGCAGATTCCTTATCTCCATATGATATAGAATATAGATACCCTGGAATTTCTCATGTTTTTGAACCAACTAAGGAAGAAGCGGAACAAGCTGTTAAAGATGCTCAAAATATTTTTGATTTTGTAAAAAGAAAAATAGGCATTTAATTATATTTTTTTGTTAAACTTTTCGGATATATTCCACATATTCATTTGATGCTAATCCTCTGGAAATAGTTTTTCGAGATTATACTATTTATCTGGCTACGGAATCTTGGTGAAAAAGTAAAAATAATAAATCCCCACAATGTGGGGCCCCTGTTAGTATTAACTCCGGGGTAAACCCCGGCCCCAAAGAATTTGGGGAAACCCCGATGTGAACATCGAGGTATTTTAATACTAATAAAACCGAGAAAATTATATTTTGAATTTAAAAAGATTGCAAAAGACCTGAGTGAAATATACAGGCTGAAATAAAATTAAAAACAGGTTGGTAAAAACAATGTCAAATATACAGAGAAAACAAGTATTAGGATTCGCAAATATTAAAGTTGTTGGAATCGGAGGTGGAGGTGGTAATGCAATAAATAGAATGATTAATAGTGGGTTAGAAGGCATTGAATTTATTTCAATAAATACTGATTCACAGGCATTATCTATTTCACAGGCAGATAAGAAATTACAAATTGGTGAAAAATTAACAAAAGGTCTTGGTGCTGGAGGTAATCCTTTATTTGGTCAGAAAGCTGCTGAAGAAAGTAGAACTGAATTACTATCTGCATTAGAAGGTGCTGATATGGTATTTCTTACCTGTGGAATGGGTGGTGGTACAGGAACTGGTGGAATACAAATATTAGCAGAGGTCGCAAAAGAAATAGGTGCTTTAACTGTTGGGGTTGTTACTAGACCTTTTTCTTTTGAAGGTAAGCGTAGAAATAAACAAGCAGAGGAAGGGATTACCAGTATTAAAGAAAAAGTTGATTCTTTAATTATTATCCCCAATGACAGGCTTTTAACGATGGTCAAAAAAGAGACTAATATGCAGGAAGCATTTATGCTTGCAGATGATATCTTAAGGCAAGGTGTGCAAGGTATCTGCGATATCATAAATATTGCCGGATTGATTAATGTCGACTTTGCAGATGTTAAAA
Organism: uncultured Candidatus Sericytochromatia bacterium; assembly: GCA_964422885.1. Lineage (GTDB taxonomy): Bacteria > Cyanobacteriota > Sericytochromatia > UBA7694 > JACMQJ01 > CAYRDV01. The sequence goes on along the minus strand of CAYRDV010000086.1, from coordinate 15,892 downwards.
ATATAATGACAAACTCTGGTTTTGCTCTGATGGGTATTGGAAGAGCTTCAGGAGATGGGCGGGCAGTTGAGGCGGCAAAAATGGCTATAAATAGTCCTTTACTTGAAAATACTATACAAGGTGCTAATGCAATAATCCTAAATATTACAGGTGGGAATAATTTAAGTTTAAGTGAAGTAACTGAGGCAGCAAATCTTATAAAGGAAGTTTTAACAAATGAAAGTGTTAATACTATTTTTGGTGCAGTAATTGATGAAAATCTTGGGAATGAAATAGTCGTTACTGTTATAGCTACAGGTTCTGAATTAGGTGGCATAAAAAAAGTACCCATTAGTGACTACTCCCACTTCCAAATCAAAGATTATGGAAGGGGCTTCTAAGGAAGAATCCTATGTGGATACTCCTAAAGACTGTAATCACAGTCTCAAAATATTTAATGCAGCATTATGGTCTCTATTTGCAACAAATCCACATTCACATATATGAGTTCTTGTAGAAAGAGATTTTTTTACCATTGCTCCACAATCAGAACATACCTGAGATGTGTACTGAGGGTTCACTGCTATCACTATTTTACCTGCTTTTTTAGCTAACCATTCCAAAGCATTGAAAAATAATCCCCATCCAGCATCACTTATTGATTTATTCAATCCTGACTTAACTGATGCTCCATTGGGAAGGTACGTTAAAGGAGCAGAATTATTCTCTTTCTTTTCACTAATCTTTGGTTTAGGTCTTCTGACAAGGTTTTTAATAATTTTTGATAAAAAATTACAGGGGCCCCTCTGGGGAGTTATATTAAGTTTTTCATGAACAATGATGTCATAACTTTTAATAAGTTCTGATGCTTTTTCCATTATAAAACCCAATCTTTTTGATTTCACCCTGAAATAAGCTTTCTTCAATGCTTTTAATACTTTCAGATATTCAATTGTTCCCTTCTTAAGCTTAGAAAGCTTTCTCTGTAACCTTTTTAGATTATTTTCAGAAAGCCTTAATAATCTTGGAGCAGAGACATTTTCATTATCTGAAGTATAAATAAAATCTATTAATCCAACATCTATTCCTACTGACTTAATAGTTTCTGGCTTAGGCTCTTGTTGTAAGGAGGTTTCAACCTCAACAGAGAAGCAGACAAACCATTTATCAGATTCTTTAGATATTGTCCATTGTTTTAATAGACTTCGCTCAGTAACCAACGGTTTTAGAAGCAGACTTCTTTTTGTAAAAGGTTAAAATTATCCACATCTTGAGAAGCAGAGCTTTTTAAAACTATTATCTGTTTAGATTCCAGAAATCTGAATTTTCTGGTTGTCAACTCTATTCTGCTACAACAAGGTACATCCTTAATTTGATAAATACCGTTGGCAGTTGGCTCAGAGTTAGTTTTCCAATTAGCATCATTATCCAGATAGATTGCATTAACAATGACTCCATCAAGGAGTTGCCCTTTACTATCAAAAACTTTCCCACTTATGGTTCTTACTTCTTTAAAATTTGGGTTTGGGATTACTTTAGGGATTGCTGTTTCTATTATGGAAGGAGATACAGTTGCAGCAGGAGTTATAGTAGGTTTTGACTCTGAAGTTGGTGAACTGGTTGCAATTACCTTTTGGTTATTGACAGTTATCTGGCTTGTACAGCTAAATAAAGTACCTAAGATTGATATAGTTATAAAAATGTATTTTCTTTTATTTTGCATATTACCTACCTCAGTCCTATTTCTTGTTCTATCAATTCTTTCCGTAATTTTAACCGTCTGACATGAGCCTCAATATCGGTATCCTGATGCCTTCCCAGTCTGGACTCCAAAGCTTTTATTCTCTGGTCTAAGGAATTTATTTTTTCGAGGTCATTGTTATTCATTCTGTAATTATATTCGTGGTCATTGGTATAATCAAGGCTTCAGCTTTTTTGAAAAAAACTGGCAAAAAACAAAAAGTTCGCGGGCACGAAGATTTTTAAGTTGGTCGTTGACTTGACATTATTGAATTTAGCCTCTAAAATTCATATTGTATTTAGCACTCACTATGACAGAGTGCTAACAATAAGCTAAAATATTATATAGATATTTTTCTTAGGGTAATTTTTAATGGAGTTTGATTTAACTCAAAGGCAACAAAATATACTTTTGGCAATAGTTCTTGATTATATTGCTTCGGCAGAACCTGTTGGTTCCAGAACTATTTCCAAAAAATATGAGCTTAGTCTAAGTCCGGCAACCATCAGAAATGAGATGGCTGAATTAGAGGAACATGGCTTACTTACTCAACTTCACTCATCTTCAGGTCGTATTCCATCTGATATGGGGTATAGAACATTTGTTGATTATCTTATGGAAAAACCAGCCCTTTCAGACAATGAAAAGGACACAATTAAGTCAATTCAGCATAATACCTCAAAGCTTGAGCTAATACTTGAACAGAGTGCCAGAGTGTTATCAGCTCTGTCAAATACAGTAGCAATTATTCAGTTTCCTGAAACAAACAAGGACTTTGTTAAACATTTTCAATTGTTACCGATTAGTGATTCATCATTCGTTATTGTTATTGTTTCAAATACCGGTAAAGTAAGTGATTTTCTTGTAAAATTGGAGCATCCTGTCGAAGAAAACTTTTTTAATTATTTAACTAACTATTTTAATGAAGAGCTTCTTGGGATATCCTTTTCACAATTACATAGAAAATTAAATGAGCTTATAACAGGTAATATTAGGCATGACAATGTATTAAAAAATATTTATAATACTATTAAAGATAATTTAAATTTAGAAAAAAGTAAGATATGTGTTTCGGGAACTTCAAAACTCATTAAAGAACCAGAATTTACTGAAAATGAAAAAGCACATTCACTTTTGAATTTTTTTGAGCATAATGAAAATTCCAAGGAACTTTCAGAAATCCTTTTAAATTCAGGGCAAGTTATGGGTGAAAAAGAAGAACCACTTATCCTCATAGGCAGGGAGATTAAAATATCTCAATTACAAAACTGCAGCCTAATAATGGGCAGTTATAGGATAGGTAATGAGGTATCAGGATCAATAGGGCTTTTGGGGCCTACCAGGATGCAATATGGTAAATCCGTAGCAACACTGGAAGAGATGATAAAAAATCTCAGTTATCTTTTAACTAAATTGTATGGTATTAAAAATAATAATTTTGATTGATGTTTAAATAAGGAATATAAAAATGATTAGGGAGGGTTTGATAACATAGTGAGCATGAAAAGGAAACATGAAACCGAGAATCAGCAGTTAACGGCAGAAAATAATCCTGATTTGGAAAAAAATGATGATTCTAATATTCCGGAGAAATCAAATTTATCTGCAGAATATATTGAGGCGGAGTTTAATGCAAATTCAAACGATTTAATGCAGGATGCTCTTGATGCAGCCGAAGTAATAGAAAGCACAAAAAAGGAAAAGCCAAAATCTGATGAAACACAGGAATATAACAAACCGAAGGAATTCAATCCTGAATCAGATAAGGTAATTTCTGCCTTAAAAAGCGAATTAGAAACAAAAAGTAATCAGTTAAAAAGACTTGCAGCTGATTTTGAAAACTTTAGAAGGAGGCAAGTACAGGAAAGAGAAGATTTATTAAAATATGCCGGAGAAAAAACAATTCTGGACATATTACCGATTCTTGATAATTTTGAAAGAGCGATTTCTTCATCAAAAACGGCTCAGGATATAGCAAGTGTTATATCTGGAGTTGAATTAATACAGAAACAGCTTTATGAAGCTATAGGCAAAAATGGAGTAGAACCCATAAAGGCACTTGATAGTATTTTTGACCCAAATTATCATGAAGCGGTTCAGCAATTTGTTGATGATAATAAGCCAGATCAGACAGTTATCCACGAACTTCAGAAAGGGTACACACTTAATGGTAAAGTTATAAGACCTTCTATGGTAGTGGTATCAACAACTTCAAAATAAATAATGATTAATTTTAGAAAGGAAGGATTAAATTTATGAGTAAGATAATAGGAATAGATTTAGGAACTACAAACTCTGTAGTTTCCGTATTGGAAGGAGGTAAAGCAACTGTTATAACCAGCGCAGAAGGAAGTAGACTTATACCTTCTGTAGTAGGTTTTACAAAATCTGGCGAAAGACTGGTTGGTCAGGTAGCCAAAAGACAGGCAATAACTAACCCTGAAAATACAGTATTTTCAATTAAAAGATTTATCGGTAGAAGATGGGAAGACACCGAAGAAGAAAGAAAAAGAACCCCTTATAAAGCCGTAAAAGGGAAAGATGAAACTGTAAATGTAGAAATCTTAGGCAAAAAATATACACCACAGGAAATATCAGCAATGATCCTGGCAAAATTAAAACAGGACGCAGAAGGGTACCTTGGCGAAAAAGTAACCAAAGCAGTTATTACAGTACCAGCTTACTTTAATGATGCTCAAAGACAGGCAACCAAAGATGCCGGCCAGATTGCCGGGCTTGAAGTACTGCGTATTATAAACGAGCCAACAGCAAGTGCATTAGCCTATGGCCTTGATAAAGGTATGGATCATACCATTCTGGTATTTGACCTTGGTGGTGGTACTTTTGACGTTTCAATCCTTGAACTTGGTGATGGCGTATTTGAAGTAAAAGCAACAAGTGGAAACAATCACTTAGGTGGAGATGATTTCGACCAGAGAGTGATTGACTGGATGGTTACTGAATTCAAAAAAGATCAGGGAATTGACTTAAGTAATGATAAAATGGCACTCCAAAGATTAAAGGAAGCTGCTGAAAAAGCAAAGATAGAGCTATCCTCAGTTGTCCAGACAAATATCAATCTTCCTTTCATAACAGCTGATGCTTCAGGCCCCAAACATCTTGATATGACTATGTCAAGACAAAAATTTGATGAGTTAACTGAAGATCTTGTTGAAAATACCATGGGACCAACCAGACAGGCAATGAAAGATGCTGGTTTCAACCCTAGTAATATTGATAAGATAATACTTGTTGGTGGTTCTACCAGAATACCTGCAGTGCAGAATGCGATTAAAAAATATCTTGGCAAAGACCCTGATAAAAGTGTGAACCCTGACGAAGCTGTTGCACTTGGTGCAGCTATTCAGGCAGGTGTTCTTGGTGGTGAAGTAAAAGATGTTCTCTTACTTGATGTAACTCCATTAAGTCTTGGTATTGAAACACTTGGCGGTGTATTCTCAAGGATTATTGAGCGTAATACAACAATACCTACCAGCAAAAGTCAGGTATTTTCTACAGCTGCTGATGGACAAACCAGTGTTGAAATCCATGTACTTCAAGGTGAAAGAGAAATGGCAACAGATAATAAAACTCTTGGCCGCTTCACTTTATCCGGCATACCACCTGCTCCAAGAGGAGTACCTCAGATAGAAGTAACCTTTGATATCGATGCCAATGGTATTGTAAATGTATCGGCAAAAGATAAAGGAACAGGTAATGAACAGAAAATTACCATTACCAATGCTGGTGGCCTGAATAAGGACGAAATAGACAGAATGAAGCAGGATGCAGAACGTCATGCTGGCGAAGATAAGAAACGTAAAGAAAAAATCGAAGCAAAGAACGAATCAGATGCAGCTATTTATAATTCAGAGAAAACATTAAAGGATCTTGGTGATAAAGTTAATCCTGCGGCCCGTGAGCGTTTAGAATCAGCAATTAATGAGCTTAAAGATGCTACTAAAGATGATTCACTTGAAGGAATGAAGGAAAAAACAGCAGCTCTTACTCAGGTATTATATGAAGTAAGCTCATCAGTTTACAGCAAGGAAAATGTCAATCCAAATCAGGATGGACCAGGATCTGGGTCTGATCATGGAGCAGCCGGAGGCGGTGGCGATGATAATATTGTTGACGCTGAATATGAAGAAGTGAAATAAAGGATAAACAATTGTTTAGGGCAAAGGGCAATAACTCCCCACCTTGTGGGGCCCCTGTTTCCGAGTACGGAAATAAATAAACCTTTGTCCTAAAATAATATATAGACTGTTAATGAAAATTTACCTGTTAGGAAAAAATAAAAATGAGTAAAAGGGATTATTATGAAGTTTTAGGCTTATCACGGAGTGCAACTGATGTTGAGATAAAAAAAGCATACAGATCATTAGCGAGAACCTATCATCCTGATATAAATAAGGGACCTGAGGCTGAACAGGCTTTTAAAGAGCTTTCTGAAGCAAACGAGGTTCTTAGTGATCCTGACAAAAGAAAAAGATATGACCAATTTGGGCATGCAGGTGTAAACCCACAATTTGGTGGCGGGGGTTCAGGCTTTGGCTTTGAAGACTTTGGTGGCCTCGGAGATATATTTGAAGCATTCTTTGGTGGCGGGGGCAGAAGAGGTGGTGGCGGAAATAGAAGACCTGCCGGACCAGAACGTGGTTCTGATTTACGCCTGGATGTGGAACTTGGATTTAAAGAAGCAATTTTTGGTATTGAAAAAGAAATTGAAGTCGGTCATCTGGAAAATTGTGAAACTTGTCATGGTAATGGAGCGACTCCCGGAACAAAAATCCAAACCTGTACTACCTGTGGAGGCTTAGGACAGGTGCAACAATCACAGAGAACACTTTTTGGAAGCTTTACCCAGGTAACTCCATGTCCCAAATGTCATGGAGAAGGAAAATGGCCTGAAAATCCATGTAAACCATGTTCTGGCAGAGGAAAGATTTCTAAAAACAAAAAAATAAAATTAAAAGTGCCTGGAGGAGTTGATACAGGAGCAAAAATGAGAGTTCCTGGTGAAGGAGATATTGGAGAACGTGGAGGCGGACCTGGAGATTTATATGTTGTCCTTCATGTACTGGCTGATGACGAAAAGCAGTTTGAAAGAAGAGGAAATGATATTTATGTTGAAGTGCCTATCGCCTACCATCAGGCTGCTTTAGGAGATGACATTGAAGTCCTGACACTTGAAGGCTCAACAAAAATGGAAATACCTGCTGGTACCCAACCAGGAACAATGTTTACTCTAAAAGGTAAAGGGGTTCCGATCCTTGGTACAGAAGGAAGAAGGCGTGGAGAACTGCATGTTTTAATCAATATTGATGTACCAAGAAAATTAGGTTCTGATGAAGCAAAGCTTTTGAAAGAACTGGCATCACTTCATAAACCTGAAACAAAAAAGAAGAATAAAACAGAAGAAAATAATAATGATAATAGTTTTATTAACGTATTAAAAAACGCATTACACAGAGATAAATAATGGGATTTTTAAAAAATAATATCGGGGTAGTTGGTGGAGGAAGCTGGGGAACAACTATCGCCAATATAATCGGTGACAACCATTATCAGGTCAATCTATGGTTGAGAGATAAAGATGTTGTAGATGAGATTAATCAGAAACATGAAAATGTAAAATATCTTCCTGGTTTCAGTCTTTCAGAAAATATCCATGCTACTACTGAATTATCCGAAATAGCTGAAAAATGCAGGATTATCTTTTTTGTTGTTCCATCCAAAGGATTTCGGGAAGTTGCTTTCCAGCTCGGTAATTTTATAAATGGAGAGCACATAATAATTCATGGTACAAAAGGACTGGAGCAAAGTACCTTTAAGCGAATGTCCACTATCCTTAGCGAAGAAACCTGCTGTAAGAGAATAGGAGTACTATCCGGTCCAAATCTGGCAAAAGAAATTATGAAAAAGCAGCCTTCCGGTTCAGTTATTGCCTCAGCTTTTGATGAAGTAATTACTGAAGCCAGGAAAATTCTCAATAATTCATATTTCAGTGTTTACGGAAGTAAGGACATAGTTGGAGCTGAACTTGGCGGAGTATTCAAAAATATTATTGCAATTGCTTCAGGTATTTCTGAAGGGCTTGGTTTGGGTGATAATACCAAATCGATGTTAATCACCCGTGGTAATATTGAAATGACCAGGCTTGGGTTAAGAATGGGAGCTCAGATAAATACTTTTAACGGATTATCAGGTATCGGTGATTTAATCGCCACCTGCATGAGTCCCCTAAGTCGTAATTATCAGGTTGGCTTTAGACTGGCAAATGGTGAAACACTGGAACAAATTCTTGAAAGTACTGTCTATGTAGCAGAAGGAATTCAGACAACAAAAACTATAAATGATTATGCAACTCAGAAAAAAATTACGATGCCAATTGTAAGAGGTGTATATAAAATTCTTTTTGAAAAAAAAGATATAAAAAAAGTCATTGATGGCTTGATGTACCTCAAAGCAGAATCTGAAATGGATTTTGATTAAAAATCAATATAATTCAGAAACTATTAGGCCATAATTTTTATTAAACAAATTAGAATCATTCAATTATCTTTTACAATTTGGCGTAGTAATTAAATATTTTATAAAATATAATTTGGAAAGTGCACAGCCTACGTACGTGTGATAAATGCCTATTATAAAAAAATTAGTTTTCTGATTTAAAATATTGTATTCGAGTTATTCTCAGCTATAATCATAATAGCAAGATTTTATAAATTATTAATATTATGATAAATGTTTCATTTACTTTTCAGCTTCCAGAGGAAGTAAAGACAGACCCTAATATTGAAGCTTTAAGAAAAATAGAGCAAAATGATACTGCAAAAGAAGTCGTTGCAGCCTCTCTTTATTCCAGTGGCTTGTTAACCCAAAAGCAAGCTAGGTTATTAATTAATAAAAACCGTAGAGAATTTCAAGAAATCTTAGAAAAGCATGGCTTTCCTGCTAGTGGACATATTGATGAGGAAGATTTCAAAAAACTTGTAGAATCGCATAAAAAACTTTAATACATTTATGACTACACCATACCCCAGGCTTCAAATTGTTAGCAATACGGGCCCTTTTATTGCCCTTGAAAAATTACCTGATGGCCCGGAATTTATCCGTAAGCTTTATAAAAAAATTATTGTTCCCTCAAAAGTTATTGAGGAGCTAATTCTAAAACATTCTTCTGAAGAAGCCTATTTTAAGCAATATCCTATTCAGGATCTTTTGGAAATAAAAGCAGTTGTTATAGATAAAACTATACCTGGCATTGAAAAACTTGATGATGGAGAGATGTATGCAATTTCTCTGGCTAATTCTTTACATATTGGGTTATTGGTAGAAGATAGGGATGCAATTCGTACTGCATTTAATGCTGGCATATCTACCAGTACTATAGCTTTAGAGGTTGTGGAAGCTTATAAACAAAGGGTAATAGCAAAAATAGAAGCTTTAGAAAAATTACAACATCTCAGAAATGGAAATCGGTTTGATGATGCCAATCATATGAGGTTTATTGCATTCCTTGATAAGTAATTATTAAAATATTCTCTTGAGATATGATACAAATAAATTGCAAGAGGCATTCATACCTAAAAAGAAAAAAGTCAAAGAAGATAAATAAAAAAAACTTTCCCAAAAATAGGGTAAAATAGAGAATCTGCAAATTCATTGTTAAGAGGTTAGCCATTATGAAAACAAAATTTCTTTCTGCTTTAACATGTTTAGCAATTTCCACTACTTTATTCCCCTTTTCATTAAATGCAAAAGCTGATGAAACAGCACAAATAGTCAAATCTACTCTTTTTGTAAATACAAAAAGAACTGAAAATTACTGGCCAAATCTAAAGGCAAAAGAGCCACAATATAATACCTGGTCATGGGCACCAAGAATAAAATTTGATATTAAGGGCCCTTTATCCGGTGGAAGTCAGATAATAGTTGACTATATGCAACCTGATGGTAAAAAATGGCTAAGTACAACCTGTGAAACACCCGAACTTCCTAAAGATATTGCTTCGTCTATTTCATGTACAGATTTTAATGAGAAACTGGGGATTACAAAAACGGGAGCTTTTAAATTTAAAATACATGTAAAAAATGAGCTTGAAGGTAAAGATCAGGAAATCTTTAAAGGACACTTTATGGTAAATAAATTTCATGTAGGAAATAATTTAGCCAAGTTTAAAAACCAGTTTGAATATTATGTTGAGCATGATTGGCTGATTCCTATGGGTTATGTAACATATCCGGTACAAAAAGCAAGTTATTCTGATGAGCTTGATTGGGATCAAATGCCAACGTTTAAAGTTTGGCTAAGAAAAGAAACTGACACAAGCCACCTTGCAGGGTATCTTTATTACAATGGTAAACAGGTAGCTAGTACAAAACACTTTGGTTTTGCTGGTGATCATGAATCTATTTCTACACCAGGAAGTGATAAGGATCCTTACTGGCAACTTTTCAGCTTCCGCTTTTATAATGTTTATTATTATCTTAAGGATGGATATAATAAACCTGAAAATGCTCAAATGCTGAATGAAAACCCCGGTGAATACGAATTAAAAGTATTAAGGGATGGAAAATTGGCTCGGGTTATGAAGTTTTCTTTTGGTCAGGATGGAAAAATTGTAAACCCACTGAACTTTGGGGAATTCAAATATGGTGGAGAATGGAGAGTTCTTTTACCAGTAAAGGTAGTTGGTGACACGGATGGAAAATGGAATCAGAATATGTGGAAAACTGATATGTTTTATGGCAATCAGGTTGCTGGTTTTCAACCTTTAAACTAACATAGTTAATATATAAAAAAAATAATATTATTTGGAGGTAATACACATGAAAAAAATTAGTAAATCAATCCTTATTTTAACCAGTTTATTTATATTTTCCTGTCAGGCACCTGGTTCTAATAATCAGTCGCCCAGTCCATCAGCATCTGGTAATCCATCAGCAAGCCCTTCAGCTACTACGCCTCCTGCAGCGGCAGGGTTTTCATTTGTTAGTGTAGATACTGACAAAGTTATATCAGGTGGTGAAGTAAAAACGGATGGAGTAAAAGATTTACATTTTACTTATACTCATAATTTTGCCAAAGAAACACAAATCGTATCAGTTTCAATAGTACGCCTGGAAAATGGCAATCCTGGTCGTGCTGGATGGGATACACCACTTTCACTTTATTGGATACTGGGAGTAGAAGCAGATGGGAAAGCCCTAAACACAAAAGATATAGCAGATTTGGGGGCAAAGCTTAATGGGAATGTAAAGTTTGATTTTTATGGTAGTCAGTCTGGTGCAGAAGCTTCAGGACTAACAAAACCAGGAACAGAATATCAGCTTGATATAACAGTTAAGGCTGATGATCCTACAAAAACAGAAATAATAACTGAAAAAGTAAAGATCTAAAACCGAATAACCTGAACTGATAATATATTATCAGTTTAGGTTATCGGACCATTGAAAATCTTCAATTTCCTGGTATTTAGGTGGCAAATGATGATGATAACGAATAAGCTCTGTTAAAAAAGAATCAAAGTTTGCTTTTTCGGCAAGTCTGGCACCATATTCAGGGTGCCAGTATTTTAGTTGCCAAGCTTTTTTAAAAGGGTTTGAAATTAGCGGTTCTAATGGTAATTTTAAATTTTTTCTGGGGAAAACAACAACAAGTACCCTTTCCAAAAGATAAAAAGGTTTTACCTGTTTCCCTATATCATGTAATAATGCCAGTTGTAATGTCGTTTTTGTAATCTTACGTTCTGAATTTATCAATGTTCTGGCAACATCCAGGCAATGGCGCTGATCGATGATTCTCATAGAAAAGAACAGTTTTTTGTGGTTTTCAGCAAGATTATCATTTATGATTCTAATATCTTCAGTTTCTATTTTTGCATTTATAGCCCGAAAAAATCTTTTAACACGATCAAAAAACTTAGTACTCATTGATTAAGGCTTATATATTAATTTTTATTTTTAGTAATTTTTTATCAATTTCTATATCTTTTAGCTCATTATAGTATTTTATTTTAAATTTAATACCTGAAATTTCCTGTAATAAGTATTTATCTGATGAATCTCGCTGTGGTTCATCTGGTTGTTGAGTTTCTTCTTCCTGATTTTCTTCATCTGAGAATGCTTTTTTTATTGCTTTTACAGACTTATCCCGAAGATTCTTTTTATCAGAAAGTCTGATCAGCTTTTCTCTTTTTTCCAGTTCTTTTTCAAGTTCTTCAATTGTTTTATCGTATTCGGATTGCTTGAGGTTATTATAAAGCAACATCGCCTGCCTACGGGTTGCAATATCATCCTCCATCATAAGCTGTTTGAGATAAGTTATTTTTTTATATTCCTTAGTACCAGGTGTTTTATAATTAGCTGCCATACGTTTATTTAATTCTAAGGTTCAGAATATCATATCCTCTATAGTTAAATTTCACAATCAGGCTTTGCCTGAACAAGGGACTTAAGCCCCTTGTTGTGAAAAATACTTTATTATTAACTATATCAATAATTAATAATAGCAAGTTAAATCAATATATGAAAACTTTTTGATATATTTTAAAGCATCTTTATATGGCTTAAACAAGGTAATTTTTGCCTGATAACTTTAATATATTCCAAATCAATATCACCATAAATAATTCCTTCTTTATCGCTGGCTCTGGCAATGACTTTTCCCCATGGATCAATAATCATTGAATTACCATATGATTCTCTTTTTTCATTATGTTGCCCAAATTGTCCGGGGGCAACAATATAAACCTGGTTTTCTATTGCCCTTGCTCTTAAAAGAACCTCCCAGTGTTCTTTACCCGTATGCATTGTAAAAGCTGAAGGAACAAAGATTATCTCTGCTCCTTTCAGAACTAGTTTACGATATAATTCAGGAAACCGTAAATCATAGCATATTGTTACACCAAATTTACCGTAGGGAGTTTCCGTAACTAATAACTGCTCTGTACTACCTGAGATAAAATTATCTGATTCATAATATCTTTCAGGCCCAGGAAGATTTGCATCAAAAAGGTGGATTTTTCGATAAACTGAGGCAATATTGCCTTCTGGTGAAAAAAGGATTGCCGTATTATACATTTTTTCATTTTCAGAAACTGACTCATGAATACTTCCGGCAAGCAAATAGATATTTTTTTCTTTTGCCAATTCTGAAAACTTATTGACCAAATGACCGTTAATCTCAATTTTAAAATTAAAGTCCTTTTTTATTGAACCAACAAAAGTAAAAGTTTCAGGTAAAGATATAACTTTAGCACCATTTTTGGCAGCATCTTCAATAAAAGAAATTGCCTTTAACAAGTTTTCTTCAAAATTATTGGTAGATGTTAACTGTATTGCTGCAAATAATGTCATTTTATAGCACCTCTAAATCAACACAGGCTTATCTCGTTGCTTCTCAAACAATTTTTGACAGATCGATTTGCAATGTCTCGGCACTGATAGAACCCTCCCTTATAATAATCGGCTCATCTCCACTTAGGTCAATAATTGTGGATTGTTCGGATTCAGGTGTTTTTCCAGCATCAAGAAGCAAAGCCAAATCAGTATCAGCTAATTCTTCCGCAACATGGCGGCCAGTACTTGAGCTGGCATTTCCTGAAAGATTTGCACTTGAAGTAGCAAGAGGTTTGCCATATTCTTCCAGTATTTTTAAAATTACCGGATGATTAGGAACTCTTATCCCTACTGTATCCATATTACTTACAACAAAATCAGGAACTTTAAAAGATTTTTTTAAGATAATAGTTAAACCACCCGGCCAAAAATCTTCACTAAGTTTTTCAGCCAAAGGAGTCCAGTCAAGAACATAGGGTAAAAGTTCTTCTTTACTTGAGCCCAAGAGAATTAAGGGCAATTCTTCGGGCCTGTTTTTTACCGAATATAGTTTACGGATAGCATCTTCATTTGTCAGGTCAACTCCAAGTCCATACAGTGTGTCAGTTGGAAAAGCAATAACCTCTCCTTTTTGCAGAAGAGTTATCGCATCCTCAACAATATTTGGTTTAAAATAATCAGCACTAACCTGCAATATTTTCATAAATTTACCCTGGCAATTACAATTCGTTCAATACTATTGTAATCCTTTATTATTTGGATATCATAAAATATTTTATTCTGTTTCAGTATATCAGCTAGTTTATCTGCCTGACCATACCCAAATTCACAACAGACAAAACCTCCCGGTAAAATAAAATCCTGGATATTTTGAGAAATATATCTGTAAAAACCAAGGCCATCTTCATCTAATCCAAGTAAAGCGTCTTTTGGTTCATAATCAATAACTTCTTTCTCCAGATCAATATATTGCTCATTAGGTATATAGGGCGGGTTTGAAACAATAATATGGAATTTTTGTTTTTCTTGTCTGAAAGGCTCTAATTTATCACCATGAATTAAAAAAAGTTTATTTTCAGGAACATTTAAATTATTACTATTAATTTTAGCAACATTAAATGCATCCTGAGAAATATCGGTCGAATATACTATTGCTCTGGTGATAGACAAAGCCAGACTAATTGCAATAGCTCCACTTCCGCAACCGATATCAGCAATTAATAAATTTTTATCGGTAAATCTTTTTTCCAGTTCTATTACTTTTTCTACCAATAACTCTGTTTCCGGGCGTGGTATTAAAACCCTTGAATCAACATAAAATTTATGATTAAAAAAATACTGTTCCTGAAAAATATATTGTAATGGTTCCCGTTTTTCTCTGCGGGCCAATACAGACTCAAGTTCTTCTCTATTCTCTCTGGTTAGTTGAACTTCTTTATTAAATAAAAGTTCCCTTTTTGTTATATTAAAAATATTCTCAAGAATAAGCAATGCTTCAGTTTCAGGTTCAGTACTGATATTTTCAAGGCTTTTTGTTATTTGTTTAAATAAGTCATTTGCGAACATTTAAAAAAGAAAACCAATGCTTCCGTTAATAAGGTGGGTACTTTCAGCAAAATTAAATAATAAATCATCAGCTGGTTCTTTAGCCTCTGTCCCATTTACTGCTTTGGTAGTCTTTGTTGGGGCAAAATAAAAAAAATCTGGATTATTGAAGTTATAACTAAAGCTAATTATTACTCTTTTTGTAAGATAAAAATCCATTCCTCCATTAAGGAAAAAGCCTAATTTTAAAGTAGACGAAAGAACTTTATCCTGGAAAGTTTTTCCATTATCGTAAAGATTACCAAAAATAAATTTTAAATTTACTGAAGGAACAAAAGGATAAAAATGATATGCTCTGGCATAAGAACCAAGATTTATACCAATATTTGAACCTGTATCACCGGAAATAGGAACATCTAAAGTTACATACTGACTAAAAATACCCCCCATCCATCCAAACTCAAAATTAGAATCGGAATTATAATTTACAGGCGAAATCAGGGTTAGCTGTAATAAATGCTTTGTCAGTTTGGTACTTCCATTAGGAGAAGCCTCGGAAAATGTCGTTTTTCCAGGTTCCAAAGTAACGAAGTTTCTGGTGGAGCTTAACCAGTTAAAGATAAAACCAGTTGTACCATATAGTAAACTTTCGCCATGAATATCAAGAGTAAAGCTGGGTAAATAATTAATATTTGGATTTGTGCTCAGAGGAAAACCAATCTTAAAAACCGGCCCGATTTTTAAATCAGTTTTAGCATCAAAACCTCTTTTATCCTCAGCAAAAACAGGCAAGACCAGGATAAATATTAACAACGAAAATATTATGGATATCTTAGCTGTTTTAAACATTAATATTTCCTTTAAAAAACATTTCTCCAGGGCTCCCTATGGGAATCATATTTTGCACTCTAGATTCTAATATAAAATCTTTAAGTATTCAAATTACCTTTATCGTTCATATTATGTTACATTCATTATAACTAAATTAATATTACTTAACAATAAGCTTGTAAAAAATGCTGAATCTAAACTTTGATTCAGCATTTAACTAATTTTTAGTTATGTTTTTTTTCTTCTTTTTTATCCATTTTGTGCTCCATCTTAGAATCCATTTTATTCATATCCATTTTTGCAGGAGCAGGAACTTTAGCATTCATTTTAGGAGCCATTTTTGGCGGAGCAGGGGCTTTAGCTTTCATTTTTGAGTTCATTTTTTTCATGCTCATTTTTGAATCCATCTTGTGCTCCATTTTAGGAGCCATTTTTGAATCCATCTTG
>CAYRDV010000085.1:4825-17962 GCA_964422885.1 uncultured Candidatus Sericytochromatia bacterium | reverse complement strand
ATAATACTTTTTGTTCCTTAATATCAATACCTTATTTTAACTTAAAATGATAAAATTATAGAAAGTTTTTGTTGATTAGAATTTTTACAGGATATTTTATGCAAAGTCTTAATCTGGCAATAATTGGTGCCGGGGTAATGGGCGAGGTTATTCTTAATGGAATTATTGAATCAGGAATTTATACCCCTTCTAATCTGATGATTACTGCCCAGAGAGTAGATAATCTTGAAAAAATCCGTAAAACAACAAATGTAAATATTGCAACTGATAATCGCCTTGCAGCAAAATTTGCCGATATTATTCTACTTGCAGTAAAACCAGCTGATGTTAATAAAGTTCTGAAAGAACTTGTTTCTGAAGGATTAAAGGAAAACTGCCTTTTTATTTCCATAGCTGCTGGCGTTTCCATTGATAAAATTAATAAAATTCTTGAAAGCGATTTTCCAATAATCAGAGTAATGACCAATACGCCATGTCAGGTTGGCAAAGGTATGTCAGTACTTTCAGGTAATCAGGCAGTATCACAGAAACATATTAATCTGGCCCAGGAAATTTTTAATTCAGTTGGCGAAACAATTATTTTACCTGAAAAATACCTTGATGCAGTTACCGGACTTAGTGGTAGTGGACCGGCATTTTTCTTTCTGATTGCAGAAACATTGATTGATGCAGGAGTTCTTCAAGGATTACCAAGAGATGTTTCCAGAAAGCTAGTCATTGAAACAATGCTTGGCTCAGCTTTACTACTCAAAAAAAGTGATAAGCATCCAGCTCCGCTTAAGGATATGGTTACGTCTCCTGGTGGAACAACTATTTCCGGAATTCAGGTTATGGAAGAATATAAAGTCAGGGCAGCTTTGTTAAAAGTTGTAGAAACAGCAACAAAAAGATCAAAAGAATTGGGTGATTTAGGATAATAATATGGGATTTTCATGGTTACAGGTAATTTCAGCAATCGGGCGTTTTCTTACATTTATGATTGTAATAAGACTTTTGATTGAATGCGTAATTGCTTATACTGAGGGTAGTATGAGAAAGAATAATATGATCGGATTTCTTTATGATATTACAGAACCTTTTATAAAACCCTTTAGAAGAATATTACCTCCTTCAGTAATTATTGATTCTTCTCCTATTTTTGCTATTGCCATGATTCAGGTTTGCACGATGCTTGTTCTAAATATTTTAAGTACTCTTGGAGTACCATAATTATATGTCATTACTAGAGTTTTCAAAACCAATGGAAAGTAAAACGATAATTTTAAAGGAAATTGATTTAAAAGATTGCTTATTTAATCTAAAAAGTATTTCATCAGGAAAATATTCAGTTCAGGATAGTTATCGTGATAACTTGAGTAATGGTTTTCTGGTAAAAATAAATGCTCCCGAAGATATAAATTCTGCTTTGAGAGATATTTATTATGCGACAGAAAAAGGGATTATTATCAGTTATAAAGAATTCAATAATAAAATTGTAGCAATTAGAAATGAAATTCTAAGTTCAACATTTCCCGGAAAGGAAATAAAGGATTTACCAAAAGAAGAAAAATTACGTATTGAAATGACCAGTGCCAAAAAAGTTCTCAAAGATCTTTCCATAAATGAAGCGACCAAACTATTTTATTCTCCTGAGTTTACTCTTTCAAAATTTGAGCTTGATCAGGAACACGAAAAAGTCAAATTTAAATATTACCCTGAAAATATGAAAATAGTTTTCTTTAAGTTTAGAGAAAAGAAACCTGAAATAGTAAAAACCCAGGAAGAGATAGACGAAAGGAAAGAATTAATACAAATTTATCTTGATTTTTCTGAAATTATCAAACCATTAACTGAAAAAGCATTACAATCTTATAATCTTGATGAAATAGAACTGACTCTTTTATCATTTGAAAAATTTCTTAATGATTTACCTGATTTTGCTAAGTCAAATAAGGATATTGAAACTCTTTACTTATCAAATAAAGACAAGCTTGTTACAGAAGCAGGGTTTATGAAGGAGAGACAGGAAAACCTTGATGCTGGTTTAAATGACAAAATTAATACACTACTAGGAAAACAGGAATACAAAAAAATTAAAGCTGTTATTTATGATATAGAAAATGAGTTTGAAGAAAATAAATTTATTTGTTCTGATACAAAATCAAATACTATCAAGGATTTGGCAATAGAAAAGCTCAAAAATATTGGTAAAACTATTGCTCTAATTGTCCTAAAGGAATGGGATTCAAAAAATTTAAAAATTGCTGAAAACCTTTTGAAACAAAATTTACCTGGTAACTTAGAAATTGCCCTGAAAAAAAAATATACCCAGGAAGCCACCAAATTAAGCGTTGAAGAAGAAAAACTTTTAGATATTGATTTTAAGGACAGCAATGCTATTTATAATAAATTTAGAACTCTATCTAAACAAAAAGATGTCTTTAATAGATTCTTTGAAATAATGACTGAAAAGAGTTTTGATTTAATTAATACGATCATTGAGGATTTAAAATCTGAATATTCAGATTTTATTATATTACAGGCAAATTACCTTACTTTTAAAAATTTCAATAACTTATGGAAAAATCTTTCATTAAAAATAATTGATAAAATGATATGTGAGTCTTTTCTTTACCAAACAATGAAAACCTCTAAAACAAAAGATCTATATTTCAAATCTATTCTTGAATATGAAGCCTGGGAAGCTCTGGAAAATATTTTTAAAAATATTAAAAGTAAACTTATAAAAAGAATAGAAATAAATCTCTTAGCTGAAATTTTAACAAAATTACAACCTGTAACCCTTGAGACTGTTTCCAAAAAAATATTACCTCCAAAACTTCTTGTGTTGACTCAAAATGAAATAATAAATAATAACCTGAGAGTAAATAATATTATTATTAATACTCTGCTAAAATGGTTGCCTGCATTAGATATTGAATCTGAAGAATTTTGGCAGATCCTCCAACTCTATCCCGAAAAATCCATTTATAAATTAAAAAGACGACAAATTAATTTAATGAGTCCTGAAAAAATTCTGGAAATTATTGATCTAATAAAACCATTTAAAGAAGTATTAGAATATTTTATTCTTTTAGCAGGAAAAGAAAATTTCGAATCCGTTCTTAAAATTAAACTAAAATCAATGGTAGTTGACGAACCAAGCAACTTTGAAAATCATTATAATTTAGGAATAACTTATCTTGAAACAAATGAACTTGATTCAGCTGTTCTTGAATTTAAACGTTGCCTTGGATTAAACCCTGAAAGCCATGAGTCACACTATTTCCTGGCTTTAACTCTGGAAAAGCTTGGTCAAAACGAGGAGGCTATTTCAGAATATAAAAAAGCAAGCCAACTTAAATATGGATATATTGATGCTTACTACAATCTTGGACTTTTATATAATAAACAGAGAGAATTTTTTCTGGCAACTCAACAATTTAAAAAGGTTCTCAAAATAGATCCGGAAAATTACGAAGCATGTATTAGCCTTGGTATCGCCTATGATGAAATGGGAGAATCTGATACTGCAGCCAGTGAGTATGAAAAAGCAATTTCTATTAATCCAACTAAATCGGCAGCTTATATTAACCTGGCAGTAAATTTATCATTGAAAGATAAAAACGATGAGGCAATAAATTTATATAGCAAAGCAATAGTTCATGATCCCGAAAATCCACGTATTCAATATAATCTTGGAATACTTTTTCAACAACAAAAAAATTTCCCCCAGGCAATTGCCCATTATAAACTGGCAATACGTTTAGATCCTCTAAATAGTGAAGCTTATAATAATCTTGGGCTAATTTATTTTTTCAGGGAAGAATTAAAAAAAGCTAAAGAATATTGGCAAAAAGCGATTGAAATAAATAATAATATTGATGCTTATAATAATCTTGGATGGGTATATTATGTTGACAATGAGCTTGATAAATCGGCTGAAATTTATGAAAAAGCAAAATTAATTAATCCAAAACACTCAATTTTAAGTATGAATCTTGGCACAGTTTATTATAAAAAAAATGACATCAGTAAAGCAATTAAAGAACTTGAAAATTATTTATTTCTTGAACCTAATTCTGAAGATGCTTATGAAATAATTAAAATATTAAAAAACCTCAGAGCTTTAAAATGATTCCCCCAAAAGCAGGCTTTATTTGCTATATAAAAAAAGTAAATATATTTGCTTGACAAAACTTAACACTCTTAATATAATGATATTAAGAAACATTAAGTAATGTAAAGTAATTTTAATTACTTAATGTTCAAGCAGAGGTTAATTGACAGTAAATTAAATAGCTTTAATACTTAATTTTACTGAAAATTTTGTCTACTTGAAAGCTTAAATTACATATGTTATAATTTACGTAAACGTAAGATTAAAAAGGTTATATTTTAGTAAGGAAAATGGAAATTAGCTATGTGTAGCAAAAGAATAGATGAAATTGAAGATGAAATAACAGAGTTAGAAGATGATATGTCGGATAATGATGAATCATCCAATGAAGTAATTGTAATAAGTGATGATACGGATGATATTGATTCTCTGGAAAATATAGAAGAAGAAGATATACCAATTGATACAATTCTTGAAAGAGAAATTAACGCAGACTCGCTTAAACTCTATCTTAATTCAATAAGCAAAATCGAGTTATTAAGTTCTGATGAAGAAAAAGAAATTGCCAAGAAAATAGAAAAAGGAGACAATATAGCAAAGGAACAGATGATAACATCTAATCTTCGTCTTGTTATAAGTATTGCCCGAAAGTACAGAAATAGTCGGCTATCCTTCTTGGATTTAATTCAGGAAGGTAATATAGGTTTAATGAAAGCTGTAGAAAAATTCGATTATACAAAAGGTTATCGGTTTAGTACATATGCTACCTGGTGGATCAGACAATCTATTACCAGATCTATAGCAAATAATGAAAGAGATATCAGGCTTCCTTTACACATCATTGAAATCCTGAAAAAGATTAAAAAAGCCAGCCATAGTTTATTTGGCAAATTGGGCAGAGATCCTACAATAAAAGAAATTGCTGAAGAAACACAAATTCCTGTTAAGAAAATCCGTTCTGTTCAAAGTGTAATACGAACTACTATACCAACATCAACTCCTGTTTTTGAAAGTAGCAACCAAACTCTAGATGATATTATTAAAGATGTTGGTGATGATGGAGACGAAAAGAAAGTAGATTATCGTTTCTTAATGGAAGATCTTGGTAAACTAATGTCTATTCTAAGTACCCGTGAGCAGGAAGTAATTTCTATGAGATACGGTCTTATTGATGGAAACAGCCAATCTTTATCCAGTATTGGAAGAGAATTGGGAATTACCAGAGAAACAGCCCGGCAAATTGAGAAAAAATCTCTGCTTAAACTTAAAGAACAAGCTACCAGGCTTGGGTTAGATGATTATCTTACAGCCATGTAATTTTATGTTTTATAATGCAGAACTGGAAAGCCCTTATAATGTTGAATCTTTGCAGAAACAGTTTAAACATGAAGGCATTGATAAAACAGTAAAAGAAATCTTAGGATATATTGTTCTTGCAAAAAACAAATACAATACTGACTGGACTATTTATGTAATTAAGACAGAAGAAGATAAAGAGCAAATTGTTTATGTAGAAGATGAAGATGAGTTAATAGTTTCTACTGATTATAAAAAATTATTTTCTCATTATCTCAATCAGACAGGGGCCGAAGAATATATGCACCGTTTGGAAAAATTTCTCGTTCATTACAATATACTTGAACAGATACCTGACTGATAGATTAATCAATTTAGAAAAAAACCTCTTCATTAAAGAGGTTTTTTTCTTTTTTACCTTTATAATAAAAATAAGATAAATAATTTTGAATCTAACCTATGAAAAATATATTCACTCAAATATTTCTAACTTTCTTTTTTTTATGCCTTCCTGTTTTTACCTTAAATTCTTTCGCTATATCTGAAAATGAAAAGTTAAAAAAGGGGGAAATAATTGTAGAGGATTTTGTAAACGAAGAAGCAAAAAACGGAAGCGTAAAAATGACATTTCTTGTTGAAGCAAATGTTGAAAAAATCTGGACTTTACTTGTTGAATATGATAAATGGCCTTCGTTTATGCCAGATCTTGAAAAAGTGGTAATCAGAGAAAATAAGCCTGAATTTGCCATTGTTTATGTAAAGGCAAAAGCTCCGCTTAATATTGATATTTCCTATGTTCTAAAACGAATTTATAATAAAAAGCATTATGAAATTACCTGGACAATGGTAGAAGGTAAAGCCAAAGAAATAGAAGGTTCCTGGCGTATCTTTCCTTTGGGAAAAAACCTTTGTAAGGTTATTTATACTAATTATCTTGATTTAGGTTTTATTGTTCCCCCTAAGATTGTTGCTTTACTTACTAAGCAAAAATTACCAAATGTTGCATTAGGGATGAGAAAATACCTGAAAAAGATGGCAAATTAATTTGCCGGTTTTTCTATAATCTGTTCATTTTTAAGTCTTGAACTGATAAATGAATATATAACTGCCCCTACCCAGGCCAGAAGAATGATTATTTGAGCAAGAGTCGTCTCCACCGTAGGATATAAACCAATAAAATCAATTTCAGGTATATAATTTAACCCGGTAATACTTAACATATTACCTTCCTGTAACTCATGTATACCTTTTCCAACAAAGCTGAAAACCATATAATAGAGTAACAAACCTGTAACAATAAAAAACTCTCTTATCGGTATTTTTACACTGAATTTGTAAAATAATACTGAAATTACTGCTAAAGCAACACACCCTGCCAAAAACCCTGTAACTATCATCTGATTGCTATTTGAAGTAGTCAAAAGAGCTTTGTAAAATAAAATAGTTTCAAAACCTTCCCTATAAACCGATAAAAAACCGACACTAGCAATTGCTAACTGGTTTTTACCGGATAAAGCATTTTTAAGGGTTGAACGAATAAAAGTTTGCCACTGTTGAGCCTGTGTTTTACTTATAAGCCAGTGACTTACATAAAATAAAATCGCAGCAGCCAGTAATACAGTAAATCCTTCAATAAATTCTTTACTAAAAGTAGAGTTTTTAAGAATAGATTCAAGAATAAAAGCAGTTGCTATACTTGCCAATAAGCCTAAAATAACCCCTTTGTATATATTCCTTTCAAGATTAGTATCAGGAGTTGCTTTTTTTACGAAAGTAATTAAAGCAGCAATAATAATAATTGCTTCGAACCCTTCTCTCATAATCAGAAACATTGATTGTAAAAATAACCCTAGACCCTGCTTATTTACTGTTAATATCATTATAGACTTTTCCAGACCTTGCTCAATTTCAGAAATTAAGGCATCTACTTTTTCGATATTGCCAGATGTTCCGTAAAAACCCTTCAGTGAATTAAAATTCAACTCAAGCTTTCTGGCAAGGGGTGTATCCTTTGCTCCTAACTCTTTTTCAATTGGTTCAAATGATAAATATGCTGAATTAGTATTATTAATTGCTTCCTGAAAGTTACCAGCATTGTAGCTCTTACGTGATGCATCCAGTAATGTTTTTATTTCATTTATAGTTTTCTCAATATTTTCTTTTTTACTAAGAATATTTTCAGCAGTAAGCTTTATATCTTTATAAGTTGTTTTTTCTGTTCTTAAATAGTTAATTAGATTGAAAATATTGTCATCACTTTCCTGAGAAAAAACTGGTTCTTTTTTGAGTAGATTAAATAAATTCTGATCTGATTTATCAGCATTATCGTTAATTTTAATTATTTTCGAATAATCAAATCCTGAATATTTGTCAAATAATAATTTACCCTTTTTAAGTGAATTTTCTTCAAACGAAAATTGTCGGACATATTGAATAACAGCCCATTTTTCTTTTAAACTGAGCTGATATTCCCATGATGGCATTCCTGTCCCGTTAATACCGTTTTTGACAGCACGGTAAAAGGAATAAGGAGAACTTTCACGCATAAACTGTAAATCATGAAAGTTAACCGGTTTTGGTTCTAAGGTAGCAGCTGAAGGGCCATCACCAAACCCCTTTACTCCATGGCATACAGCGCAGTTTTGAGCAAATACTTGCTGACCCATATTAATTGATGGTGCTAATAGAGGAAATTCTTTAAGAGTAGTACCAGCAAGGTTTTCAAGTGCTATATCTGCTTGCTTAACCTGTTTTAACATTATTTCCGGGTTTTCTTTGTCAGAAATTATTTTAATAATTTGGGTAATTTGGGTTTTTGCTTTATCAAAATCATTCTTTTTTTCGCGAGAAATCTTTGTTTCCAGAGCCACCATGTTTTTTTGAGCTTGTTCCAAAAACATATTTGCTTCTTTATATTCTTCCTGCATAATTATTTTTTTGTTTTCAACACTTAATTTATATTCATTTCCAGCCAGATTTATCGCATCAGATATTTTTTTTATCTCCTTTACTGAGCCAGTTTCAACTATAGAATTTGCTTTAGCATAAGATGAAAATACAATTAGGATAATAAAAAATAACCCAGAAAGAAATATTTGTATAAAATGTTCAATATAATTATTTTTTTTAGAATAAAACATAAAAATAAATCCCCTAAAGGGGCCCCTGTTAGTATTGTTAATACTAATAAAACCCATTAATGATAAATTATTTTAATAATTAGCCTGACTAATAATTAGTTAAGCTAATAGTTAGCTTAACTAACTATTTCTAGTTTATCATTAAAATAATTTATAGAGAATATCCTGGAAATAAAATTAATATTTTTTAGAAAAGTTTTTTTTAATAGTTCTGCCAAAAACCAACATTTGCAAACTCCGTGGTCATATCCGGTTGAAAATACTTTTTGAAAAGAGTAATAACCTGCTCATACAGATTCATTGTATTATTATCAATTACGACAGAAACTGATTTATTTGTAATAATTTTGTATTTACATTTGAGAGCCAGTTTTTCAAGTTGCTTTTTGGAAAAGAAATTAAGGTTGGCTATATCTCCTATACCCCATGAGTCATAAATATTTTTCCCAAAATATACTTTTAAGGCTTCTTCTTTTTCTTTTACTCCTGAAGAAAAGACCAAATCTAAAAAACTAGAGACAATTTTTCTTTTATTTGAATCCCATACATTCTGGGTAAAATCTCCTGATAAAAGCTTCAGAGCAATTAAAGGATTATTAATATTGTAAGTAACAACAATCAAATATCCATTTTGGTTTAGCAGAGATTTTAACTTATTTAGTTCCTCCTCTGGCTCTTTAGTTAATTCAAGGCTATGAAAAAGCAAAATAGCATCAAATTTCTGACTAATATTATCTGTATTAATTTTACTATTAGTTATATTTTGAAATAAAATATTTCCTTTAAAAGGCATCTTATTGGCCATACTTACCCCAAGATTACTTATTTCTAAAGTATTTTGTGCTTTAAAATTTATTTCAGAATAATCACTAATTAATTTAAAAAGTTTATTTGTATATTTATCTTTTTCCAATATTTCTCCGGCCAAAATAGTATAAGGTTTTGTACTTTCCCGCAGAGCATAAAATTCATCCAGAATTGTCGCATATTGGTATTTATCATATAATTCCGAATTTAAGAATACAGATTTTTCTGCATCAAAAATAAAATCTAGTTCCTGCCAGTTATCGAATTCCTTGGAAACAACTTCTTTTGAAACGGCATAATCCCACAAATGAGTACCTGGTAACGGACAAGCAGGGAAAATTCTGAAATCAGAAAGGTTATTCAGGTTTCTCCTGATAAACCAATAGGTATCACTGGCCTCCTCTTTTGTTTCTGTTGGGAAACCAATAATAAAGTTTGGTATGGCGACTATATTATATTTTTTACATAAATCAAGTGCATTCTGGTTTTGCCGGGCATTAGTAGAGCCCTTCATATAGTTTAAAATTCGATCATTAGCTGATTCCATGCCAAATACACAGGAACGAATATTCATATCTACAAACATTTGACATATTTCATCATCAAAAACGCTTGCTCTGGCATTACATATAAAGCTTACTTTTTGATGTATTTTTTCATGCCTGATTGCTTCAACAAGTAATTTCAAACGCTTTTTGTTTATTCCAAAAAGATCATCATGAATAGTTATATACTCACATTTTGTTTTGGAAATAAGCTCTGAAAGCTCATTTATTACTCTTTCTGGCGAATGATAACGAATTTTATCCCAAAACTCACTAATAGCACAATACTTACACCTAAATGGGCATCCTCTTGAGGTAAATATTGTCTGATTCCAAAAACCTTTTACATCTTTTACCATTGTTCTATAAGGAATTGGTAAAGTATCAAGCTCTGAAATAAGTTGTCTCGCTTTGGTTCTTATAATTTTACCAGCACTGTTGCGATAAACAATTCCATCAATTGCTCCAAAACTTTCTTCATTAAAATTGCCCTTTTCAAATAATGTTACCAGTTCTAAGAGTGTATTCTCTCCTTCCCCCAGAACTCCTATATCCATACTGTAATCTAAATTATCAGGCAAGGCAGAAATATGGTGTCCACCAATAATTACAGGTACTGAAAAATTATTTTTTATTTCCCGGGCAATTTTTATAGCATCATTATATGTTCTGGTAAAAGATGATAATCCAACTAAATCAGGCTTTCTTTCCATCAACCTTTTTTCGTCATATTCAACATAAGCATCCCATCCAGGTAAATGATGATTAATAAAAGATGCCAGATAATCAGTACCATTGGGTACAGATATGGGTGTGTTGTTATCGGTATATTGTGGCCTGATATTTAATAAACCTAGTTTCATAATCTTAATTTAAGCATAATGAGAAAATATTATCAATACATTTAATTTCTTTAAAATTACTATATAACAAGGTTTTAACCTAATCTAATAATTCGTTAAGATTGATTGACTATCAAAATGGTACAATTTGTAAAAATAAAAAATGAAACAATTTACTTTTTGAACTATATGGTATTGAAAATGGACTTTTCTAAGTTATTAAAAAAATTTAATTCTCCCATTTTAATATTAGGATTATTATTGTTAATAATTTTTTATCCAGTACTTTTTGGTAGTAAAGCCTTATTTTTAATTGATATAACATCTCTTGATCAAGGTTTAACTACTTATGTAGTAAATTTTATAAAAAATGGAGAACTCCCTCTATTTACGCCAGATATTCTTTCAGGTAATCCTTTACTAGGAGTTTATCCTCCTTTATACTATCCCCCAATGCTGTTATTTCTGATACTACCTTTTCACCTGGCATTTTGTTTACTTGTTATATTACATCTTTTTTTAGCCGGATTAGGAGTCTATTTAACTGGTATTCACTGGAAATTATCAAAAGCTGGTAGTTTATACGGGGCACTCATTTATTCTCTAAATGGATATATGATGGAGTCTCAGAATATGTACCAGTGGTTATTTGCTTTCTGCTGGATTCCTTTTATATTTTTATATACAGAAAAAACTATTGATAATAAAAACTTCAAGAATTTTCTTTTTTTAACATTGTTTTCTGCTTTACAGTTAGCTACAGGAAGAATGGATTTCTTCTATTTTACCCAAATGTTTTTATGGATATGGATTATCTGGAGACTTGTTAATATTTATAAGTTTAATGATCAATCTGAAACTTCAAAAGGAAATATACAAGACCTTTTTAAAATTACCGGTTTATTAGTATTATCCATTATTCTTGCAATCTTACTTCTATCTATTGAAATTTTACCATTACTAGATTACCTGAAAGTTACTGATAGAAATGAAGGAGCTTTTATAGATATTGCGTTAACCTGGTCATTAAATCCATTCCAACTTCTTCAGTTAATATTTAATAACCTTTTTGGTGATGTATTTTATAATCGAGGAATTAACACAATAGTATTTGGAGAGACTCAGTCTTTATTTTACAACTTATATATAGGATTACCAGCTTTTTTAATAATAATTGTAGGAGTAAATGGATATAAGAAATATCCAAAAGTTATTCCGATCTTTTTAATCTCAATATTTTTCTTTTTTCTCTCTTTTGGTAAATTTAGTTATCTATATGAAATTTTTTATAAATTTTTACCTGGCTTCAATATTTCCAGGTATCCATTTAAATTATATTCAATTTCGATATTCTGTCTCTCATTATTAGCAATTTTTGGATTTGAGAGAATAATATCTGGAAAAAGTGATAACAAATTTTTAAAAATATCTATTTATGGTGTCAGTTTTATTTTACTTTTTTTGATTTATTTAATCATTTTTTATAATAAGATTCTGGCTTATTTAAATTTTCTTATTACCGCTGATAATCTAATTCTGGAAAATTTAAACTTTCTATTTATCAGTTTGGAGCAAACATTAGGTTATATATTGTTATTTATAATTTTATTACTATTGTTAAAATATGAAAGAATTAATGTTGAATTTTTTAAAATATCAATATTAGCACTTATTTGTATTGAACTATGTTTTATCAATATTTCAAATCTCAGAGTAATAGACGAAAAAACATTATATATAAAGCCAGAAATAGCATCAGATATAGAAAATAGAATAGAAAATAAAAAACTATATCGGATTATTTCTGTAGATCAGGGAAATTATCCTAAATTTAATAACTCTGACATTTTAAATACTAAAGATGGTGTAATCAATACTATGCTTGGTAATCGTTATCTTCTTTATGGTTTTAAGGGTATCCAGGGTGGAACAGCCCCAGTACCAAAAGATTATCTTAAAATCTTAGAAATTGTTACAGCTCTTAGAAACTCACAAGCTCCATTAGAAAACAGAGTAAAAATATTAAAAATGATGGGAATCAGATTTTATATCTGGAATAAGTTAAATAAAAGAATTTCTCCTCCAGACAAACGTTTTTATAAACTTATTAAAAGTTATGAGCCTAATCAACTAGAATTATGGGAGTTAAAAGATTATCAGCCTGTATTTACTTTTAAATCTAAAGCGTTTGTTAATAATTCAGAAAAAGATATTATTAATTTTATTTTGAATACAAAGCAATTTAGTTCTGATTATTTTGATTTGAAAGATACAGTAATATTATATGAAAATGAAGAATATAAAAAAGCTATATCATTGGTAAAAAAAGATAAATCTCTGATAATTAAAGAATCAAAAGTTAATTTATTAGAAGAAACTGCCAATAAAATTACTTTACAAGTTGAAGC
>CAYRDV010000085.1:0-4725 GCA_964422885.1 uncultured Candidatus Sericytochromatia bacterium | reverse complement strand
AGAGTCAGTAGTGGTAAGCATCAAATAAAACTTATTTACTACCCTTTTTCCTTTATATTAGGACTAATCATTACTTTAATTACACTATTTATTTTATTATGCTCTGTCTTAGCTTATTTTTATTTTAATAAAAATAAGCCTTCACAAGTAAAATTTAGCCAATAAGAAAGCTTATGGTATTGAAAATGGATTTTTCTAAGTTATTAAAAAAATTAAATTCTCCTATTTTAATATTAGGATTATTATTGTTAATAATTTTTTATCCGGTACTTTTTGGGAATAAAGCCTTATTTTTAATTGATGTAGCATCACTTGATCAAGGTTTAACGACCTATGTAGTAAATTTAGTTAAAAAAGGAGAGTTTCCCCTTTTCCTTACAAATTTACTTTCAGGTAATCCCTTACTTGGAGTTTATCCTCCTTTGTACTATCCCCCAATGCTGTTATTTCTAATACTGCCTTTTCACCTGGCATTTTGTTTGCTTGTTATATTACATCTTTTTTTAGCCGGATTAGGAGTCTATTTAACTGGTATTCACTGGAAATTATCAAAAGCTGGTAGTTTATACGGGGCACTCATTTATTCTCTAAATGGATATATGATGGAGTCTCAGAATATGTACCAGTGGTTATTTGCTTTCTGCTGGATTCCTTTTATATTTTTATATACAGAAAAAACTATTGATAATAAAAACTTCAAGAATTTTCTTTTTTTAACATTGTTTTCTGCTTTACAGTTAGCTACAGGAAGAATGGATTTCTTCTATTTTACCCAAATGTTTTTATGGATATGGATTATCTGGAGACTTGTTAATATTTATAAGTTTAATGATCAATCTGAAACTTCAAAAGGAAATATACAAGACCTTTTTAAAATTACCGGTTTATTAGTATTATCCATTATTCTTGCAATCTTACTTCTATCTGTTGAAATTTTACCTTTACTAGATTATCTTAAAATTACTGACAGAAGTGGCGGTGCTTTAATAGAAGATGCATTAGGTTCATCATTAAATCCATTCCAACTTCTTCAGTTAATATTTAATAACCTTTTTGGGGATATATTTTATAATAGATATATTTCAACTTTAATATTTGGTATCAATCCAACTTTATTTTACAACTTATATATAGGATTACCAGCTTTTTTAATAATAATTGTGGGAATAAATGGATATAAGAAATATCCAAAAGCTATTCCGATCTTTTTAATTTCAATATTTTTCTTTTTTCTCTCTTTTGGCAAATTTAGCTATTTATATGAAATTCTTTATAAATTTTTACCTGGTTTCAATATTGCAAGATACCCGCTTAAATTATATTCAATTTCGATATTTTGCCTCTCATTATTAGCAATTTTTGGATTTGAGAGAATAGTATCTGAAAAAAGTGATAATAAACTTTTAAAGTTTTTAATTTATGGTGCCAGCTTTATTTTACTTTTTTTGATTTATTTAATCATTTTTTATAATAAGATTCTGGCTTATTTAAATTTTCTTATTACCGCTGATAATCTAATTCTGGAAAATTTAAACTTTCTATTTATCAGTTTGGAGCAAACATTAGGTTATATATTGTTATTTATAATTTTATTACTATTGTTAAAATATGAAAGAATTAATGTTGAATTTTTTAAAATATCAATATTAGCACTTATTTGTATAGAGCTTGGTCTTACTAATATTTCAAATGTCAAAACAATAGACAAAGACAAATTATACAAAAAGCCAGAGATTGCACAAGATATTGAAGATAAAATTCAGGATAAAAAATTATATAGAATTATCTCTGTTGATAAGGGCAATTTTCCAAAAATCTATAATTCTGTAACTTTAAATTCTATGGAATATATGCTAAATGCTTTACTTTGGAATCGTTATCTTCTTTATGATTTCAAAAGTATCCAAGGTGGAATATCTCCAGAACCACAACATTATAATCTAATTTTAGAATTTATTTCTGACTTTAGTAGTTTAAAAATGAGTATAGAAAGTAAAGCAAAAATATTAAAAATGATGGGAGTTAGATTTTATATCTGGAATAAGCTAAATAAAGATATTGCCCCTCCAGATAAACGTTTTTATAAATTTATTAAAAGTTATGAGCCTAATCAACTAGAATTATGGGAGTTAAAGGATTATCAACCGATATTTACTTTTAAATCTAAAGCGTTTGTTAATAATTCAGAAAAAAATATATTTGATTTTATTATTGGTTCTTCGCAATTTAGTTCTGATTATTTTAATTTGAAAGATA
The DNA here is from genome assembly GCA_964422885.1 of uncultured Candidatus Sericytochromatia bacterium. Classification (GTDB taxonomy): domain Bacteria; phylum Cyanobacteriota; class Sericytochromatia; order UBA7694; family JACMQJ01; genus CAYRDV01. Next base: position 2,469 of record CAYRDV010000085.1, on the reverse strand, counting down.
CAGTAATATTATATGAAAATGAAGGATATAAGAAAGCTATATCATTGGTAAAAAAAGATAAATCTATGATAATTAAAGAACCAAAAGTTAATTTATTAGAAGAAACTGCCAATAAAATTACTTTACAAGTTGAAGCACCAGCATCAGGGTATGTAGTATTAGCAAATAATCATTTTAAAGACTGGAAGGCTTATGATAATGGTATAGAAACACCTATACTTAAAGCTAATTTTTACCAACAGGCGATTAGAGTCAGTAGTGGTAAGCATCAAATAAAACTTATTTACTACCCTTTTTCCTTTACATTAGGACTAATCATTACTTTAATCACGTTATTTATTTTATTATGCTCTATCTTAGCTTACTTTTATTTTAATAAAATAATACTTCGCAAGTAAATGTTATTATCTAAAATCTAATTGAATAAAGCTAATTATCATTTTGGTATTGCAATAATATCAATTGTTCCATATTTTGGAATAAAATCTAAATAATTGGTATCATTTATTTCTTGATCTTTTTCAGTAATCATTTTGTAGGAAAGTTTTTCAAAATAATTTATATAGTCTTTAAAAGAAATTCCGTGCTCAGACATTACATATATGCCTAACTCAAAAATTATTTGAGGGCGAAGCTGTAATATTGTTTTTTCAGCTCCTTTAAATACCTTAAATTCATGGCCATCTGTATCAATTTTAATTAAATCAAGTTTATTAATATTATTTATCTCACAAAATTTATCAATAGTAATAGATGAAATATTATTAGTAGATTTCAAGACTCCCTGATGAATGTTATGTTTTTTTTCTTTACTTATAATCGGCCAACTACTAAAAGCTTTGATATCAGGCTTATTTTCGCAAGCAGAAGAAACAAAACATTGATTTAGAATAATTTTATCCTTTAGCTCTGGATTTAATTCAAGATTTTTCTTAAATTTTTTTGTGGCATAATCTGTAGGTTCAAAAGCATAAACAAAACCTGTTTTAATTTTTTGAGCAAAAAAGAGTGAGATAACCCCAGCATTAGCTCCAACATCAAAAATTATGCTATCCTCAGAAATTTTAATTTGTTTATTATCATATATATGCTTTTGAAAAGAGCCAAAAAGGAATAAATGTAAATCTATGCCTTCATTTAAATCTATTTGAAAGTTTATCCCATTTCTATTTATTATTAAAATATTTTTCCAGAAAAAAACCTTTACAAATAAATATAATATTTTAGCAATTAATAACTTTATACGGGTTATTTTAAGATTTTTAAGAATAAATTTCATACTTTTTTACCAAAATAGCAAATATTTTTTATTATTCATGTGTAATATAAATTAAAAGAATTTTATCTTTCTTGCTGCAAAAATTACCATTCTTAGTAGAATAATGCCATGCCTCCATCTTTGGATATTTGTTTCACCATAAACTCTTTCTCTATATCGTACAGGCATATCCATAATCTTAAGATTTAATTTGGCAGCCCCAAAAATTAAGTCAAAATCACCAAATGGATCAAAATCACCAAAATAGTTCCGGTTTTTTGCGATTTCTTCATAATGTTTTTTTGAAAGAACTTTTGTTCCACAAAGGGTATCTTTAATAGATTGACCAAGAAGCCATGAAAAAGCTAAACTAAAGAATTTATTTCCAACAAGATTAAAAAACCTCATTGCCTTTTTTTCCATTGGATAAACAAGTCTTACTCCGTTTACAAATTCAGCTTTGTTTGAAATCAGTAATTCATAAAATTTTATTAAATCATCAGGAGAAACTGTTAAATCTGCATCAAGAATCATCAATATATCTCCTGTAGCAACTTCAAAACCGACCCGAACAGCGTCACCCTTACCTTTACCTGTTTGTTTATATAATTTTACTTCCTGTAAGGGGTATTCTTTTATCAACTCCTCTATTTTTTGATAAGTATTATCCTGAGAATTACCTTCTACAAATATTAATTCTGTTTTATCACCTAATTTAGGTAATGTTTCAAAAATATTTTGTATATTTCCTTCCTCATTTCTTGCTGCAACAATTACAGACACTTTAGTTTCAGAAGGTGGTAATTGAATATTTACTGGCCTTGAGATAATAAAATTAGTCAGGCAAAAATAATAAAACGGCCAAACTTTAGCTAAATATCTATTTATTAAACTGGAAAGTATTGGTATATAGATTGGAAATAAAAATTCTGACCAAACTCTAAGAGTCTGAAAATTAGTAATTTCAAGTAAATTTTCGATGTCTTCAACAGCTAACCAATTTTGAACAAGGGTTGGCTTTGATAATTTGAGTTTAGAAGTAGTATTTAAAGCACCAGACCACAATTTACTATATGAGTTAATAATAATTTTAGTATTGGGATGGCAAACTTTGTATACTTGCTCAAGTACACTCTGAACATCCCATAAATCGTTTACTAAGTCAGATAAAATAATATAATCAAATTTTTCTTCTATTTTTTCTCCAGCTC
>CAYRDV010000084.1:0-17978 GCA_964422885.1 uncultured Candidatus Sericytochromatia bacterium | reverse complement strand
TAAATACTATTTTATTACCATCTGCTGAAAATCTTGGTGATGAATCATATTCTGTACTATTTGAGATATTTTTTGGTGTTGATGCTAGTACTTCCAATGCCTGTTCATAAGTAATTGAACCTCCACCTGCTTTTTGGATAACAACATCCTTAATCCCTGGTTCTAAATCCGGTGGCACACCCAGAGACAAATAATTATCAACTATTGATTTAATTGACATTGTTTTTCCATCAACTTTTGCACTAATAGTATTAACATTTGCTGATGTTACACCTGTCAGAGCTACTCCAACTGTATCTCCAGGGCTAACCCTGATTTTTCTTCCATCCTGTAGGAATTGCTGCACCGAGACTATATCTCCATTAGGAAATATTATGTTATGAGTGGGTGGTATTCCTTTTGATACAAAAGCAAGTATTTCAAGAGCGTTTTGGAAGGTTATACTTATAGTGCTGTCTGCCGCTTGAATAACTAAATCCTGTTCCTGTTCTGTCAAGCCTTCTGGTACACCAACTGCAATGTAGTTATCTACTACTGACTGAATGGTACATGTTTTACCACCAATTTTTACAGTAATATTATTAAGATTACCTAATACTGATATTCCTATCGTATCTCCAGCCCTTGCTTCGATTTTACTACCATTCGTTGCAAATTTGTCAGGTGTTAATACCATTCCATTTGGAAATACAACTGGCTGAGTAGGAAGCAAGCCTCCCCTTATTGCCAGTACTTTCAATGCTTCAGGAAAATTTGCTTCTCCTACACCAGCAATATCTATAATCATTTGCTGGGTATCATATTCCAAGTCAGTTGGAACACCAAAAGCGATATAGTTTTGGATTATTCCCTTTAAAGGAGCTGAATGTTTTCCTGGGCCAAGACCAATTGTATAATTGTCCAGATTTAAGGTTGGGGTATTTATTGCTACTGCAAGAGTTTCTCCTGGTACTGCTTCTATATGAAAAGGATGATTTTTATCAATTATCCTTCCTTCACCTACTACTATTCCATTACCAAAATCAACAGGGCCGGTTGCTGGTGGCCCCCAGATAGATTTTCTTAATTGTAATAACTCAAATTCATCAGCAACTAAGGAATATTTTTCATTTTGAGTCCAACCTGATGCAAGAACATCTTTTCCAGTAAACTCAAATGAAGGATAAACCGAGGTATAATCAGGTAATGTTTTAAAAATCTCTCCTGAGTATTTGTATAGTTGATTATTACCTTGAAGAAATCCGTAAATATATGTTGCTTTTTTTGCTCCAACACTTTTGATTGCTGCAAGTGCATTTATTCCTTTCCTTATAGCATTTGGATAATGTGAACTATAAAATGACAAATCATTCAATGGTGTTCCAGAATTCTGTAAAATATTTACAACCTCAGATGTTGTTAAATTTTTATTCCAAGACTTAAGTAAAGCGACAACTCCTGAAACTATAGGGGCAGCAAAACTTGTACCATTAAATCTTTCAGGACAAACATATGGTGTAAAATCATCTATTAAAGAATAACCACCATTATTATCTTGAATTTTACCCTGATTTCTATAAATCCATACAGGAATATCATCTCCTGGTGCCCATATATCAACACTCCCACCATAGTTTGAAGCAATAAGTATATTACCTTGATATGATTTAGGATAAAAATCTGCACGCACAATACTTTCTGGTACAGGACCTCTCTCATAAGCTCCAACACTTATTACATCATCTAATACACCAGGAATGTTAATATCAGGAAAATCTAGATCATCATTCCCTGCTGCTACTATGACAATTGTTTTCTTATCTGTTGCAGCTTTTATAGCATCATTAAGAGATTTAACTTCAGGACTCCATACCTTAGTTCCCTGTATAGTTACTGATGTATCGTCAGCCTGCCCAGGCTTTCTGAAAAATTCATCCCAATAATCTAAAAGCCTACCTGAACTTATGTTAATAACATCAACATTTTCACTTATAGCTTCACTTATTCTTGTTGTTAAAGATGAAAATTCACTTGATTTTACCATTGGAATTATTTTTACTCTTGGAGCTATGCCTGCTGTTCCATAAAAGTCATCTATTTCTGAACCAACTAATTCAGAAATACCTAAGCCATGATATGGTCTATTTATTAATTCTCCTGGAGATTCCCCAGTAGGTGCAAAAGCCTTATCATCATATATAGAAATAGTAGAATATTTATCACTAAATAATATACGGTTTTTAAAATCTGGGTACTTATCAATTAACCCAAAATTCTGATCAATTATAGCAACTGTGCTACCACTTCCTAATGAGTAATTCCAAGCCCCTGTGACACTAGTTGTTGTGGAATTTATCCACCAACTTGAGTTAGCTGTATCAGGAGTTGGTGTATAAAGAGCATGACCATTACAATCAATTGTTTTGACAGGGCCTTCATTTGTCTCAATATATCCCCTAGCATCTGGAGAGTTTATATTTTCTCCAAAAGAAGAAATAATATGTGATAAACCTACACCTTCAATTAAGTTTGAGTTATTAATAAGTATATCAACTCCTATTGCAAAAGTTTTAGCCGTATTAATTGAAGAAAAAGCAACTTCCTTTAAAGGTAGAGTTCCAACACTTGCATTTGAAATATTCATTTGCTTTAAGTTATTTTCAAACCCATTTAAGCTGAAATTATCAAGATTTACTTTTATTGAGGCAAATAAGTCATTTTTTGTAATTAACTCTCCGTCATATTTTTGTAATAAAGTTTGTAAATTTGCTTCTATTGGTTCTTTTACTTTTACTATTAATTTACCAACCAAAATAATTCCTGATGAACTATTATTTGCTTGTGCGACACCAGAAATATTTCCTGAAGTATCAGTATGTTGTCCTTCAAATGGTTTAAGAGCTGCTAACCCACCATTTTCCTTATTGCCTGGGTTGTATGAAACATAATCATTGCCTTTAACATGGTCATCATTTGTAGCATGTTCCTTTAATTTGCCATTTCTGACTCTAACAGTTCCAGATGCTCCTTGATCAACAATTGCTACATTTATTTTCTTACCTTTTTTACCAAATAATTTAATAACCATAGTATTATTGGCATTTAATAATAATGAATCTTTTGTTATTTCCAGTTTATTATGACCTGTAAAATCACCCTTTTTAATCCAGAAAAATCCATTTAAATTACAACTAATTTTTAAATCATGGCTACTTTCTCTACTTACAAATAAACTGTATCTTTTATTGGTTTCTGGTACATTAAAATTTCTTGTAAATTCTCTTTCATTATCTTCAAGTATAAATTGTTCCTGAAATACAATATTTCCGGGAGGTAGAGACTGAATATTAAAACCTGTTTGTGTATTGTTTGAAATATCAACTACTTTTCTTGATTCAGTTAATTTTACACCAGCTTTTTCAATAAGCCCTGTATCAATCTTTATGGGAATGGGGCCAGTATAAGGAGTAACGGGCTTTATCGAATTCCCTAAATTTGAAATATTTAAGATATTTGGTCCACAACCAAGAAGTAGAATAAAAAAAGCACTCATAATTAGGTTAAATATTTTCTTCATGAATTTTCCCTTCATTTATTTCAATGATGTAATATCTAATTTCTTTGCATAAATATTTGAGTAATTTTCACCCTGTTTACTAGTCCAAACAACTATTATATTTCCAGAATCATTTATTGTTACAGCGAATTCTTGTGGGGTATTTTGAGGTATTGAGTTTACTTTGAACTCATTTCCTAATGGCTTCATATTTTCATCAAATATTCTTAACCAAATATTCCACCCATTATGATCAAGAGATAACCAAGAAACGGTAGCCATTCCTTTTGAATTTATTAATAATTTTTGGCTAATTTTTCTTGTAACATTGGGCTTAATACTAGAATCTTTATCTAAAACATTAACCTTCAACTCATCTCTTTTTGAACTACTGATGGTATATTTCTGAAGATAAAAATCGTTATATCCTCCACCTGCAAATGACCATAGATCATAGTTAGATAAAATATAATAGTTATTACCTTTATCAATTCCGATTTTGGGGGATGTTGCATTTGAAATTATGTTTTCTATAGGGTTAAGAGCATTTTCTTTTTTATTAAATTTTCTTATATAAATACCTCCCTCCGCAGACCAGCTAACAATAAAATATTCAAGATTGGATGTAGCTGTTAAAGTACTTCCAAATTTCATTGAAGGTAAAATATTTAATTCATTACCTATTTTTTCACAATTTTTATTAAATTGTTGAGCCATAAGCTCACTATTAGGTGGGCTAAGTTCATTTCTCCATGAAACTACAAAATTATTTTCATTATCAATAGCAACAGAAAATAGGCTTCTTATTCCTTTTGTTTCAGTGTTAATCTGAAATTGATTTCCTAAAGACTTACCCTCTTTATCATACCTTTGGCCAAATAAGCCGTTCGTATCTTTCTCTTTAATATAATTTAGCCAAACTGCAATAAATTCTTCATTTTTATTTATAGAAATAGATTGTGATATTCTGAAATTTTTAGAATAAGAAGTAATTTTAAATTCATTATATAAAGACTTGTTGCTATTAGCAAATCTTTTTGCATAAATAGTCCTGTTTATTCCATCATTATCAAGCGCAGACCAGACAATTACAAAATTACCATTATTATCTAAACTTACATTATAAATCTGTAAATCATTTAAAGGGACAGTATTAACTTTAAATTCCATATTAGATATATTTTGAGAAGGTATTACAGATGGTGTAGTTGTTGGAGATAATATCTGAGATGGCTCAGCAGTTTGATTAACACTTGGGAGCATCGTTGGATTTACAGAAATGTTTGGTTTAACAGAAATTGTAGCTGTAGGGTTTGGAACAGGGGTATTAGTAGGGCATGAAATTAAACCCATTAATATAAATAAATTACCTAATAAAACTAATCTTTTCTTTATCTTCATTTTTTATCCTAATTGCTAAAAGAATGAAAACTGAATCCGAAAGGTGTTGCCAGAGAGATTGTATGCTGTCCAGAAGGAGCAAATGTTTTTGGATTTGGTAGGTGAATAATGGATTCCCATTTTAAAGTTCCATTGTTATCAATTACACTGTTTTCATGCCCGAAACTGAATGTACCATCCACCTGAGAATATGAAAAACGGTAATTTAACATCAGGTTTGAACCTGTAACTTTTAAATTGACAGGTTTACCTTCCTTATCTTTAAGTATTTCAACAGAATCAATTTTTGGAGTTAAAGAAGTTACAGGAGCAGGTTCACCAACTTTTACGAGGGTATCTGAAAAGTACTTTCCAGCTGTAATTGTCAGCTTATGGTCTCCTTTAAGATATAAATCTGATATGCCTTTTGAATCCAAAGTTACTGTTATTGCAGTACTTGAAGCAGATACAGGAGTAAATAATATCATATCATCAAGTGTAACTCTAATTGGCGGTTCCTGCTCTACAACTGACTGGTGAATTAACCCAGGCTCATTGGTAAAAAGCATATTCTCCAGTTTCATTTTTGGAGCAGTATTAAACTTACCTATAATATTTAAATTAATTACTTTCCCTGCATAATCAGGTTTTATCTCTCCTGTAGCAGGAGAACCTTCATCCATAACTCTTTCGCCTGTATCGAGAGTAATATTATCTATTTGGATATCCTTATGCTTTTTCAGATTATGTTTAAATCCGCCAAAATGTTTTATCTGAAATGCGTTTGTATCTGTTTTTACAGCAGGAGTAAATTCATCAAGTTTTACGATTGCAGGTGAATTAGAATTTAATATTAGTATATTAGAAAAAGAATTAATATCTTGATGTTTATGAACTGAAATTTCTCTTGAATCAGAATTATTTATATTCGTTATATTGTTATTACAACTTGTAAGAGAAAATATTAAAATACTTGTAATTATTGTTTTAATAAAAAGTGATTTTGAATACGGCCTGAGATAGTATTCTTCTTTAAGTGCCACGTATCTGCCTCCTACATAAAAGATATAAAGATATAAAGATATAAAGATATAAAATTATTGGCTTATGTGTATATTTTATCATTCTTATTAACAATAATCAACCAAATTTCTCTTAAATTTAAATATTACTAGAAAAAATCAAAATGCTTAAGATGTAAGTATAGAAAACCTTATATCCATTAAAGGAAAAAACTCTTATAGCATGTTTAACCAATGCTTAAATTATTTTGGAGAAAGTAATTTAACAATTTAACTATATTGAAAATACTCAGTTTATTTTTAGGAGGGTTTGTCATAAAGTGGTTAATACAGATTATAATATTCCAAAAATTCCAGATAACACTTTAAATTTGGTTTCCGAAATTGTTAAAAATGTAAAAAATAGCGAACCTGAAACTGAAAAACCTGCAAAACTAAATACAAAGGAAAAAATAGCTAAATTTGCTGCTTCCGGTTCGGCAACAACTTCGGTCGATCTTTTTGCCACAGCACACTCTCCAAATGTTGAAAAAGCCATGGGAATTGCCAAGGATATTATTTTTAACACAGATTCTAAATCAGATATTATCGAAAAAGTAAATGATTTTCATAAAGTTCTTGATGTTATGGGTAAAAGTGAGTTAATTGAACTTTCAAAAAATATGACCAGCCTTATGGAAAATTCTAGCGGTAACGAAGATATTATTGCTTCGCTGGAAAAAGGCGTAATGGATAAAATTAAGGAAAAAAGAAGTGATAATACTATTTTTCTTCCTTTACCTCCTTCCCCTGATGATATAACTGTTCCCAACGGAATTACCAAAGAAGAACTTAATTGGGCATTAGCACTTGAACAAAAAATATTAAACCAAGGTTATAAACCTACAGAACAGGAAACAAAAATGTACCAGGAGATCACCATGAAGCTTATTCGTGGCAATAATCCTCCTATTCCTTCTCCACCAGAACCAGTTAATCCTGTATCACAGAAAGAAATAGAATGGGCATTAGCCCTTGAAAATAAAGTAAAGAATGGGTATCAGCCAACTAAGAAGGAAACAGACAAGTATCAGGATATAGCACAAAGACTTGCAACATCGAGAAATGAAACTCCACCAACTCCTGCACCTGTTAAACCAGTATCTGCTGAAGAATTAGAGTGGGCTGATCAGCTTCAGAAAAAGTTTCAGGTCGGTTATAAACCAACCCAGACTGAAATAGAAATGTATACAGATATATATAACCGTTACCAGCAAACACAACCTGTTCCGCCGGTGTTTGAACCAAGAAAAATAGATATTATATATAACTAATTAAAGTATTTCTGCAAGCCAGTCAAGGATTTCTTTTTCAACCTGTGTACTATTGGCATCACCCATCATTGAGTGGCCTGAGTTCTCTATTTCCACATATTTTTTGGGAGAACCGGATATCGCTTCAAATACTGCTCTTGAAAACTGATTGGGAATCAGTTTTTCATCTTTTGCGACAGCTACTAAAGTAGGCATTTGAATATTGGTGGCAAATTTTTCATGATCAATCTGTTTAATCATATAATGATAATTATTTATTGACATCGTTTTCTGGAGAAAGTTTAATTTTTCTGCTTTTTCCACAGCTTCCTTACTTACATAAATATCTTTTGCACCAAACTGGTATGGTAAATAAACATGTTTACCAGTCAGGAGTAAAACAGGCCAGGCAATTTTTGATAGTACCCGGTAAGCCCCTAACTCTATAGGTTTAATACTATCAGCAAATTTTCTTGGAGGAGCCAGTAAAATACAGGTTTTACATTTTCTCCCAAGTTCTGATTCTGTAACTAACCTTGTTGCTGCAACAGAACCAAGGCTATGACCTATAACTGCTATTTTCTCCGGTATCACTTTTACCTGGGCCAAAAGAATTTTCAAGGCTCTTACAGTATCATCAAGATGGCTGGTTGCTGTAAAATATCCCCGATCTCCCTGACTTTTTCCATGTCCGCGAAAATCATAAGTCATTGTCAGATACCCTTTGGCAGCCAGATGTTCTGGCAAATCACCATATTCTTCTTTTGCCGATAAAAAACCATGGCAGAGTAGTATCCCGGGAAACTGCCTGCTACCATCAGGTATATACAATGTTGCATCTAATTCGTATTCACCTCTAATTTTTTTATCTATTTTTTCAACTAACATTTGTTTCATCCTTTTGTTTTACCTTGGTTAAAAGTACCTGTGCAATTGCATATTCTGTAGTATGAGAAGTCGTAACAAAATTTTTAATAATTGCCAGTGAATCTGCAATCTCTTTTGTTTTTCCATGCACCACCAGATGTGGGGTTCCTGAATTATCAATTTTTATTTCTATGTCAGTCCATTTCATGCCTTCAACCCAGGGTTGTTTTAGCGCTTTAAGATATGCCTCTTTTGCAGCAAATCTCATCGCAAATTGGGGCGTACAGTTAAAAAACTCCAGGCAATACTTTATTTCATCAGCAGTAAAAAGCCTCTCACCTAATGTACTTGGCCATTTACTGACTGCCTGTCTTATCTGTGTTAGCTCTATTATTTCAATGCCAATGCCATGAATAGTATCTGATTCGGAAAACATAGCTTATAGTTTATAATTTATAAAATATAATTTCTTAATTATATTATAGGTTGAACATTTTTTATATGAAATATATTCGTGCATATCAGCGGTTCATAAATGACAAATTATAATAAAGTTTTTTCTGTTAGGATTTATTCTTATTATTACTGGTTTCAGAGGATAATTGCCTGGATTCTTTATCGGGGCGTATTTGGCTGTAAAATAGAGGGTCAGGAAAATATCGATTTTAGCCAGCCCTTTATTATTCTTTCCAATCATTGCAGCCATATGGATCCTCCTCTTGTTGGTTTTGCAGTTCCCAGGCCCATTGCTTATATGACCAAATCGGATCTTTTTAAAATACCTGTTCTAAATAAAATAATGCATTGGAGCGGAGCATATGCTATCAACAGAGGTATTGGTGACACATCATTTATAGATAATACTGTTTATGCATTAAAAAATGGCTGGCTGGTAACAATTTTTCCCGAAGGAGGCAGAAGTCTAGATGGTAAATTAATGGAAATAAAGTCTGGCGCTGCAAAAATAATGTTAAAATACCCGGTCCCTTTTTTACCTGTCGCTCTAATTAATACCAATAATGCCTGGGGTAAACGTAAAAAAATTAATTTTTTTGCCAGAATTGCTGTTAAGGTTGGGAAACCAGTTTATCCTTCAGAATATATGCCAGCTGATAATCTTTCTGAAGACGAAAAAATAAAGTACATAACAAAATTATATGCTTTAAAAATTTCTGAGCTTTTACCTGATAAACAAAGATAGTTAACTAAGCTCTTTAAACATAGTTTCTACCTGAGCATTTAAACCTTCATTTTTAAGAGGTCCCTCACCAGGTTTCTGAGTATTTTTGGCAACAATTTTCCAGTCTTTTGATAATTTCTGGATTTCAGATGAAAAGTTTTTTATTACTTCCTGTACCTCATCCAACTGGATCTTAGGGTCATAGTCAATTACCAGTAAAGTTTGCTCGGTTGCTCTGGTTATAAATAAATTACTTGTTGTTCCCTGATTAAATATGTATTTGAAAGTTTGGCCCATAGTAGCGGCAAGACCTTTTGTTGCTTCATATGCTGCCACAGATAATGCTGAAATAGATGATAAGTCATAATTACGTGTATTTCTACCATTTGTGGCAATTATCTGGCCACTGTTTTCAACAAGCAGTACCAGCATATTATTTTCATTTATTTGATGGCTTTTATTTAATTCCTTTTCAATGTTTTTTACCTGTTCCATCGTAAGTGATAAATCGGATAATACTGGATTAAGCATATTATTACGTCAGATTATAAATAAAAATTTCCTAAATTAGCCTTTTTTACCCTAAGACTAATCATTATTTATATTTATTATTGACGATTCCTCCTTTCTTTGAGATAAAATTCCAAACTAAATCTGTTTATATACCAAGCATAACTTTTGTTTTGACATAGCTCTAAGCAAGTATTATAACATTTTTAAATCTAACAAATAAAAAATTGACAAGTAATCATTGGAAAATAACTATAATAATCTGGTAAAGAAGAAAGTTTATAGGAAATCAAAATAAATGTGTACTCAGATAAAAACTGCGGTATCGACTATAGAACCCCAAGATTTAAGACTATCCAACAATAATTTAACGATAAAAAAAGAAACGAAAGACAAAGAGCCTTCTATAAATACAAAAGATCAGAAAAAACTTGGCGAAATTGCTCTAAAACCTGCAAAGGCAAGTAATTTTGGTTTTGTTGAAGAAAAAGATAAGTCACCTAATCTTACTACCCACCGTATTGTTGGTACAACAACAAAAGTAATAGGTGAAGAAATTGGCAAAAGGATTGCTGAAAAGACAGTTGTCGCTTCTGTTGGAAAGGTTGTTACCAAAACCGTATCCAAAACTTCTGGAGAAACTGTGACAAAGGCATTGGTAAAAAGTGTTGGTAAGAATACTGTAGAAACTGCTATTATGAGTGCGTCAGAAGAAATAGCTGTCAAAGCTTTAGAAAAAGGAGCTGCCAAGACAGCTGAAAAAGGTACTTCTCAGCTTGCAAAAAGACTAGCGGCAACAGCACCTGTCGTTGGGGTAGCAATGGAAATAGGCTTTACTGTATGGGATGCAAAATATGCTTATGACCTGAGCAAAGATAAAAATGTAAGTAAAGTAAGTAAAGCATTTGCCTGGGCAACTGTAGGCCTTGATGTTGTTTCAACTGTTGCTACTGGTGTTGGTTGTGCTCCTGTAAGCTGGATTGCTACAGGCCTTAGCGTAGGAACGGCTGTATTATCTGATATGTTTAAGTAAGACGTGAGGGGGAAGTGTCCCTAAAGGGATTCGTTTCAGTCAGGTCAGGCAGCTTTAGCTGCCCTAGTGAGGCCACTTCGTTAAGTGAGGAAAAAGTAAGAAAATATGATATACTCATCAACATGTCACAAACTTTGTGAAGATTAAAATCCATTATAAAAAACTTAAAAATAAATGAATAGATTAGTACATATTGCAGAACCAGATGACATTTTTCCTGAGTACCAGAATACTCCTATCGGGTTACTACTGGAGTTTCACAATCTTAATCGCTCCTTTGAAACTTTTACACAGGCCCAAATATTTATCGGTATGTGTATGGATAACCGAAAATATTTATATATACCTGAAAACTTTGCTTTTATTATCAGGGCAGGCGGAGCCAATTTAAAATATAGCGAGTTTAAAGTATCTTATGCTGTAGCAGTTGGTAAAATTAAACATATTGCCCTTATTGCCCATAACAATTGTGCGATGGTAAATCTTGTTTCACGTAAAGAGCAATTCATCAGTGGCCTGGTGGAAACGGCTGGCTGGGAAAGAGAACGTGCCGAAGAACATTTTATGCAATTTGCCCCAATGTTTGAAATTGGTAACGAAATTGACTTTGTAATCAGTGAATCAAAACGCCTCCGCCAAAGGTATCCCAAAATAACAGTTGCGCCCATACTTTACAACGTGGAAGATAATCAACTATATTTAATTGAAGAAAATGAGCAGAATATTTCATAACTAATCAAGGTAGCCGCATTAGATATAATCTAACCTTAAAATTATAGTGTTAAATGATTCCCATAAAGAGCCCTGGATAAATATTTTTCTTAAACAAGGGGCCTTGGTCCCTTGAGTAATGCAATGGACTAAAGCACAAGGGACTGAAGCCCCTTGTTCAGGCTTTGCCTGATTGTGAAATTCTTTTTGCCATTAAACAAAAGGTGTTTTAAACTGTAAGTAAAATAACTCCCCACAAGGTGGGGTCCCTGTTTTTATTAACACCAAAGTACCTGAAGGTATTCCCAAGGGTCACAAGCTTTGGAAACAAAATTTTATTTTGTTTAACCACGAAGTCCCACAAGGGGATTCCTTTCAGTCACCGCTTCGAGGTATTATAATAAAAATAAATGAATTTTGTTTGAGGATATTTACTTGGAAATAGAAATAATAAAAACAGAAAAAAGTAGAATAAGCGAAACAGATTTTAATAATCTTCAATTTGGCAATATTTTTTCTGATCATATTATAGTTATGGATTACTATGATGAAAAATGGCAAAAACCTAAAATTAAACCATATGGCCCAATGGAGATTTATCCCGCTAATTGTTATTTGCACTACGGACAGGCTGTTTTTGAAGGCCTAAAAGCTTTTCGTACTAAAAGTGGAAAAATAAATATTTTTCGGGTAGATATGCATTATAAAAGACTTAACAGCTCATGTGAACGTTTATGTATACCAGAAATGGATTATGATACTTTTATTAAGCCTTTAACTGAGCTTTTAAAAGTTGATTCGGCCTGGATTCCTGATAAAAAAGGGTGTTCACTGTATATCCGACCGGTTATTTTTGCTACTGATAACTTTATTGGCGTAAAAATTTCTGATACCTATACCTATTTTACTATTACCTGTCCGGTAGGTGCTTATTTTAAAGGAGGCCTTACCCCTACAAAGCTTACTACTTCCGGCGAATATGTCAGAACAGTAAAAGGAATTCTTGGCGAAGCAAAAACTCCGGCAAATTATGCTGCCAGTCTTCTCCCACAGGAAAAAGCCAAAGAGAGGGGTTTTGCTCAGGTATTATGGCTTGATGGAATTGAAAAAAAATATGTAGATGAGGCAGGAACAGCAAATGTCTTTTTTGTTATTAATGATGAATTGATTACTCCACCTCTTGATGGAAGTATTCTCGGAGGGGTAACCAGAGATAGTGTAATTACTCTGGCAAAAGACTGGGGAATAAATGTTGTTGAAAGAAAGATTTCTATTGATGAAGTTTTTGAAAGTTCTGCCAAAAATACTTTAAAAGAGGTTTTTGCCACCGGGACTGCGGCTGTTGTCTCACCTGTAGGGACAATTGAACATATTGGTAATTCTATAACTATAAACAATGGCGAAATTGGACATCTTTCCCAGAAATTTTATGATGAAATAACAGCTATTCAGTATGGAGAAAAGGAAGATCGCTTTAATTGGTGTTATTCTATTTAGATTAATCGTGTATTTTCCAGTTTTTCTGCATTTATAAAATAATTTAGATTTACTGAATTATGTGCCAGTACAGATTCCAGTAATCTGTTACTATCCATAATAATCACCTTGTTACTGGCATTTTTTATATATTTTATTGCATCCATTTCAGGGTTTGTCAGTTCAATAAATATTGTTGCATGTTTATTTAGTTTTTGGATTCTGGAAACTATATGTAATGTTTTTAGATCTGGTTCTTTAAATCTTACATTGGCAAATACAAAAATATAATCCGCATATTGCACATTACCTTTAATAAGAGAATCAGGACTGATTGGCACTCCGAAAACGAAATGGTGATGAGAGTATGGTGCAGAGTTTATTAAGTCTGAAACTATTACAACATCTTTATTTTTAAATTCAGGATAAGTATCAAGTTCCTGAATAAGTTCATCAGCAAAGGCTGTATATTCACAAATTACTATATGGTTTTTACATTTTACTTTTGACAGCCCTCTTTTTTTACTTTCAAGAGTCTGATGTACTCTGTCAGCAGAGAGAGTAACAAAATTAGTATAAACATAAATGCCGATTATTATTGCAATTACTGTGGCAATCCTTCCCTGGGGAGTAGAGGGAATAACATCACCATATCCTACTGTTGTGGAGGTTACTACCCACCACCATAAAACATCATGGAATGATTTTATCTGAAAATTTACCCCTTTTTCATAAGCCCAGAAAATGGATGTAGAAGTAAAATAACTAAATAAAAGTAAACAAATTAAAAACTTTAAATGAGTTCTCATTTTTTATAATTTAAAAAAATTCCCAGAATTCTTAATAATTGCAATAAAGGCGTTTGATTATATATAGTGTTTGTAGTGGTTCTCTTGCTCTTTTACATATCTCTTTTAATAATATAATAATTTTCTTTGAAAAAATTATAATTTTATAATTTTTTAACTAATAAGATATAATTAAAAAAATTCTTTGATAAGGAAATAATTTATGCTGATAGAAACAGTAGTAGTCGGATCCTTTCAGTGTAACTGTACAATTATCGCCTGTGATGAAACAAAAGAAGCTGTAATCATAGATCCTGGTGATGAACCTACTAAAATAATGGAAATTGTCAATCATTATGGGCTTAAAGTAAAATATCTACTTCATACTCACGCTCATCTTGATCATATTATGGCTACCAGAGATGTAAAAGAAAAAACTAATGCTGAAATTCTTCTTCATAAAGAAGATAATTTTATTTATGAAAGCCTGAAAATGCAGGCATCAATGTTTGGTTTTAAAGTTGAAGAGCCTTTAAAAGTGGATAGATTTGTGGAAGATGGTGAGATACTGTCAGCAGGTAAAAATATAAATACTAAAGTTATTCATACACCAGGACATTCTCCCGGAAGTATCTGTTTTCATTTTGCCGGAGAAAAACAACCTTTGATATTTTCAGGAGATACCTTATTTGCCCGAAGTATAGGCCGGACTGATTTATGGGGCGCGTCTCATTCTCAACTGATTCAGTCAATCGAAACAAGAATCTTTTCCCTTCAGGAAGAGACCCTTGTTTTACCTGGCCATGGACCAAAAACAACTGTATGGGAAGAAAAAAGAAAAAACCCTTTTTTTAAATGCTAAAAAACATTGAATTAAAAGCAGAAAATATAAAACTTGAATATGATAATAAAATTGCTCTGCAAAAAATAAACTTTGAATTAAATAGTCATGAGCTTGTTGCTATAATTGGCCCTAATGGTGCAGGAAAATCGACTTTGTTAAAGATTTTAAGCCAGTCTCTTAAACCCTCTGAGGGAATAATTTACCTAAACCAAAAAGATTTGCAGGATATCAGTAAAAATGAGCTTGCACGAATAAGAGCTTTTGTTTCAGCAGAAGAAAATACTGATAGTCAGTTTATAACTGTAAATCAATATCTTTATTTTGGCAGGGCTCCTTATCAAAGCTGGTTTGGCACATTAACCACAAGAGATAAATTAATTATAGAAAAATGTATAGAAGCAACAGGAATTCAGGAATTTCTTTTGAAAAATATTTCCGAGCTTAGTAGCGGAGAGCATCAGAGAGTCCAAATTGCCAGAGCTTTGGCCCAGGAGCCAAAAGTCCTTTTACTGGATGAACCAACTTCCCATCTTGATATAAAATATCAATTGGAAATCATGAATTTATTAAAAAAAATATCATTATCAGGGGTAAAAATTATTACTATTCTTCACGATCTTAATCTGGCAGGCCATTTTTGCGACAGACTAATGTTACTGGATGGAGGTGAATTATTATGTTTTGATACGCCATCAATGGTTCTTACCGAAGAAAATTTGGAAAAAGTTTTTAAAAATAAATGGGAAATTTTTTTTAACCCCTTTAGTAATTCACCAAAGGTTTACCCCAAATTGAAAAGTAATGTAAATCTAGCAAAAAAACCTGGAAAACTTCACATAATAGGAAATGGAGGAACTGGTACAGATGCTATAAAGCTTTTGAAAGATTCAGGCTTTGAATTATCTGTTGGTATTATTAATGTAATTGACTCAGAATATCAACTGGCAAAAGAGTTAAATCTATCTATTATTGAAGATGATTCATTTTCTCCATTTAAAGAAGAAACCAGGAACAGGTTAAAAAATCATTTGATTAATGTGGACTATATATATCTGTCTAAAGTTTCTTTTTCTGAAGGAAATCTGGTAAATTTAGAAGAGGTTTTTAATATAAAAAGTTTAGGAAAAGTAGTAATTACAGAAGGAGCAGACCTAAAAAACCGTGATTTCTCAAATGGTAAAGCTACTGCTTTATGGAACAGATTAAGACCTGACTATACAAGTTTAATGGATTTTTTAAAGTCATTTGAAGAGTAATTTTATATTTTGAGGAGCTTTTTAGAATTAGTGGTAAAAAAAATTATCTTTGTTCTCTTATTTATTATTTTTTCCCATAACTCCGCATATTGTGCTAATGGTGTATCTGTTTCAGTAGACACCATATTTGTACCATTAGGAAAAAAGGAAAATAATGATAACAGGCAAATAACGATAATATATGGTGTAAGAGGCTTTTCAGAATTGCATGAAAACTGGAGAATATCTTATGGTTTTTCTGGAACTGTTCTAAATGGTTTTTTGGTAAGTATTCCTGTTTCAGTTGCCTATGTTCCTGCTATTACTAATTATAAAGTTAATTTAAGACCGCAGGTTTTTGCTGGAGTCGAGCCATTTTATTCAAATTTCCCTGATTTTAATGGCTTGAAATGGTATGGACATATAGGACTTGGCCTTGATTATATTTTTGATAATAAATGGTTTATTAATGTTGGTTCAAAGTTTTATATAAATGAATCTTTTTTTCAGAAAGATGTAATTAACAAAGCTTTTAATACAGGAGTCGTGTCTTTATATGGCGGAGCTGGCTTTAAATATTGACAAAAAAAAATCTGGTGTTGCACCACACCAGATTTTTTTATTAATTTTAAAAGTTCAGTGATGTTGATAAAGCTGCTACAGCCGTTTTACTACCAACAGGATTGATTGGATTGCTTGCCCCATAGCCAAAATCAATATTAAATGGCCCAGCTTTTACACCAAAACCAATTGTTGCCATATTTCCCAGACCACCCAGTTGCGCTCCCAACCGACCATAAATTCCGGCAGAACCAAAAAACCAGCCCTTTTCAAATCCCAGGTGAGTGGCAAATGGCCTGCCATTAAATACCTGCTCAAGATCAACAAGAACTGTCGCATGACTTAAAAAAGGTGTAAGTTTATCAAGCTTATAAGCTCCTCCTAATTTAACAGCAAATGGTTCTGAAAGATTATAGTTTGTTGCTACATCTTTTCCATCGGAAGTAACCTTCATTAATTTGTTGATATCAACATTTTGACCCGCAGTACCAGTAGGAAGCTGAGTAGTATCAAACGAAACAGTGTTATTTTTTAATTTGGCTGGCCATAACACTAATGGGTTTTCTAATACCAAACCAGCTGTGAGATCATCCATAATACGTGCTTGTATCCCAAGATCAACACCAACTCCAAAGGCGGAAACATCAGAGATATTTGTTACATTTAGTTTTATCTCCTTTAGGTCAGTAGCAAGAGCTGTTGTTAAAGTGTTAGTAATATCGGCAGACAAAGTTGGAGTTATTTTTTTGGTAATATTATCAGTTTGTTTCTTTAATTCACCAAATGTTTTTTGTAATCCTGGTGCATCAGGAAGTGCAGTTATAGGGTTATTTCTAAATTTAGGGAGTGCTTTGGTGATCTGTTCATTAAGTGAGGTTGCTGTACCAAGTATGTCTTTTGCATCCTGAAGTAGTGGGCTTAACTGCTCATTTATCACCTTATTAATTTCAGTAATACTTTTTAGAGGACCAAGTTGTAAATCAGTCTTAATTGTAACTGGTAATAATTTAGGCGAAGTTCCCAAAAATGAGTTAAGAACAGCGGCACCACCTTCTAATTTGGGTACATTGGGATTACCCGGAAAAAAGAACCCTTTTAGATTTAATCCCACTGAGAGATCCATCATATTATTTTTAAAAACCCGACTGGCTCCAGAAACAGCAACTACTGCATGTCCATCTGCAACCACATCACCTTTAAGGTTTTGAGCCTCTTTAGTAAGGGCTTCAAAAGAAGTTAAAATCTCTTTTAGGCTGTTTGTAATTTTATCAAATGAGTTAATAGCTTGAGCACCATTAGTTACCAGAGGATTAAAAGTATCATTTTGTATTTTTTCTACCTGATCTGCAAGTTCATTTGCTTTTTGCTTATCTTTTAATACGTTTGCCAGATTACTGGTATCAGGTAGTTTTAACGAGTTTAAATTTAGTGTATTAAACAATGTGGTAACACTTTGTGATTCAGCCTGAATATCATTTACCGATTTAATTAGAGCTGGACCACTTAATACTGCTCTTGATAAACCGTCTGAAAAGGTAAAACTA
>CAYRDV010000083.1:0-18508 GCA_964422885.1 uncultured Candidatus Sericytochromatia bacterium | reverse complement strand
TGGTAGAATTTGTTAGAATATTCAATATAAAGCTTAAAAACTAACTATTTTACTTTAGAAAAACTGCTAAAGATATCTGCACCCAAATTAAGGTTTTTTTCATCTTCACTTGCTCTACCTTTGTCAAGAGTAATATATGAAATAAAATTTGTATCTCCTTTAGGATCAATTATTGCAAGCATTCCAACGTAAATATCAATTCCGTCTTGCTTTGCATTTCCAACAATAATATATCCTGAAAAGCCGTTAAAATCTTCAAGTTCACCAGAATATTCATCATCAATAACAAGGCTGTTTTTATCAAGGTTACTTAAGCCTTTTAATCCTTCATCCAGAACATCTTCTTTACTTAATTTAGCATCTTTCCAGGGAAAAACCTGAAATACCATGGATTTATTTGATGCTTGATACTCATCTTCCTCATTTATTTCTTCTTTCATATCCAAAGGTAATTTAAAACTTATTTTGTATTTATCCCAAATAAAGCTTTCTAGCCTTATTTTACTTGGTTTTCCTAATTTTACATAGTCACTCGGAGGTTTTGCCGATGGGCTAATTTTAGGGGTTGGAGAAGAAGAATTCACTTTTTGTGAAGGTGATTGTGAATTTGGCTGGTCAGAACAACTTAAAACAAATATTGAAGATAGCAAAAATAACATTACATTTAAGGTAGGTTTTTTCATTTATTGCCCTCTAAAAAATTATTACTTTGATAATGTAAATCAAAATATACTAACATATTAAATTGATACTGTATAATAATTCATAAAATAAAAAATAATTGTTTTTACTAATAAAAGTAATTAAGGTATATAAAATGGAGAATATAGTTAAATTGAGAAATAAAAAAGGAAGTTTTATTGTTTTATCATTGTTGTTTTTGCTACCTTTAGCTTGTACAAATAAAGAAATACCTGAAAATGCAAAAGTTCAACAAATAGATCAGGAAACAGCTAAAAAAGTAGAAACTGCCCTTAAAAATTCTGAAAGTATAGAAGAATTAAAAAAAGAATTGGAGCAACTAAAAAATCTTACTGAAGCTCAAAAAAAAGAAATTTTGGATAGTAAACAGCAGCCTCCAAACCCAACCTCAAATGTAGCAAGCTCTACACCAAGCCCAATTTCTTCCATAATTAGTAGCCCAAATGTTCCAGTTTCAAGCCCAGCCGTGACTCCAAAGCCAACACAAACAACTCCAACGCCTAAACCTGTTTCTACTGGAACTCCAAAGCCCCCAACTACCCCAACCCCTTCTCCTACTCCCAGTACTTCAGAGATAATAAAATCCGGACCAGAGATACCAGGAATGGTTTTTGTGGTTGGTGGAACATTTACAATTGGTGATGCTTCTATAGCCCCTCCGGCACATCAGGTAACCGTAAGCAGCTTCTATATTGGAAAATACGAAGTGAAACAACAAGAATATCAATCCCTGATTGGTAATAATCCTGCAAATTATAAGGGTGATAATCAACCTGTGGAAACTGTAACCTGGTTTGATGCAATAAAATATTGTAATGCCCTATCAAAAAAGGAAAATATTGCTGTCGCTTATAATGAAACTACAGGTGTTTTACTGGATGGATCCGGTGATGTAACAACAGATGTAACAAAGGTTAAAGGCTATCGTTTACCAACAGAAGCAGAATGGGAGTTTGCTGCAAAAGGTGGTAATAACTCTAAAAAAACTACTTATAGTGGAAGCAGTAATCTTGATAGTGTTGCCTGGTATGAAAGTAACTCATTTAGCTCGTCACATGATGTGGGAACAAAATCTGCTAATGAGTTAGGCCTATATGATATGAGTGGAAATGTCTGGGAGTGGACTACTGACTGGTATGGTAGCTATACCGCAAATGCAGTAACAAACCCCTATATATCATCCTCATCAAGTGATAAACGTGTATATCGTGGTGGTGGCTGGAACAGCCTTACTGCCAGTTTGCCTGTAACAGTACGTCAGGTGATGATTCCAGATGAGAGCCTTGATCGTCTTGGTTTACGAGTTTGCAGAACTGTTATGTAAAAATAATCTAATTTTAAAACCTAAATTGGGAGGAAAAAGTGAAAAAGAGCTTGTTTACCATCAGATTTTTTCTATTGATTTCATTAATTGTTTTTATCAACTGCACCACTAATACGCCAAATAATACATTAAAACCAGTAAGTAGTAAAAATTTTAAAAATATAACTACAGTACCTGGTATAGGCGAAGTTAAAGTATTTTTTACATTATATATGGTTGGAAGTGATTTGGAAGATGATATTTCTCCCAGAAATAAAATACCTGATGAGGACGATAATAAAAAATTAAGTACTAAAGGTGCTGGTACTGCGGATTTAAAAGAAATTATTAATGGTTATAACAAATTAAGTGATACTGAAAAGAAAAGAATAGAAATTCTTGTTGCTTTTGGTGGGGCCAGGAAAGAAGGCTGGAAAGGGATAAAATATGCTGATATTAAATGCCTGGAAAAGGATAACAGTGATAGTTATTTTGGTAATGAGAACTGTTATGCTTTCTCAAATAAAAATGCCAATATGGGCGAGCAAAAAACTTATGAGGATTATCTAAAATTTGTAAGAACAAAATATAATGGTTTTTATAATAAAATCGGGATTATATGGGATCATGGAACTGCTTATGTTGGGATTGGGCAGGATACGAACTTTAAAAACGATCATATTAAACTTTCTGAATTAGGTGGTGCTCTGAAAAATGCAAATGTTAAGTTTGATATTTTTGGCTTTGATGCCTGCCTGATGGCTTGTATAGAAGTTGCTAAAGCAATTAAGGATTTTGGAACATATATGGTTGCTTCCGAGGAAATTGAACCCGGTCATGGTTGGAATTATAATGGGTTAATCGAATTTTTGGGTAAAAGCCCTGGTTCAAATCAGGTTGATATAGGTAAATATATCATTGATACTTTTATAGAAAGCCCTGAACACAAATATACAATTGATAAAACACTATCATTAATAAGCCTTGGAAATGTTGACTCAACAATAAATGATTTAAACAGTCTTATTAATGAATTAAAAAACAATAAGGGGAGTTTGGACTTTCCAAGTATTTTAAATTCTGTAACAAGTTCCCAGCAATTTGGAAAAATTGGCAAAGGAAGTATTGAATATTCTATAGACTTAAAGGATTTTGCTGAACATATTAGAATTAATAAAAAAAATTCATATTCAAGTGTCGAAAATTTAAATAATTCGCTAAAAAAATTAGTTATTTATTCCCGACAGGATGGTTCTAAACCAAACTCAAATGGTATAAGTATTTTCTCTGTAAATAATAAAAAATTCTGGAAAAATAATCTTTATACTGAAGATATTGCTCCTTCTTCAAGCTGGTATTCATTTGCCAAGGATTTTATTGCAATAGGATTAAATGACCCATTGGGACCATCTTTTCAAAACCAGCGAGGATGCAGCTATGAAGGAGAAAAAGGCTATTGTGTAAAAATGTCTGATAATCTTGGCTTTCAGAATGTTAGGGCTTCATATTCATTAAAAACTGGTAATAATACTTTTATGATTCTTGGTGAAGGTGCTGCTGAAGAAACAGGCACTTCAAATACCTATTTTCTGCCAAAATGGGATGGAAAATGGTTTAGATTATGTAATGGTACTTGTAATGATTCAAATAGCATTTTTCCTTCTGCTACTTTTAATGATTATACAAAAAAAGGAAATATGATTTACTCAGCTAATGCTAAGTTTAATGGTGAAGAAGTCTTATTTTTTATAGAATTTGAACCAAATAGTAAAAAAATAGTTGATAATTGGGTAATACCTGTTGAAACAAATGAGCAGGGTGAACATATTATTTCAAGGTTACGTTATACTGTTGAGCAGGGTGATAATCTCCAGTTTTATTACAAGACTGTTGATACTGCTAAAAACCAGGAAAAGACAGATTTGGGGCAACAAATAACAATTACTGGCCAGCCTGTCTGGAGCTATGATACGCTTAATGGAAATCCATATTACTTTATTGTTGGAGAGGACTATAATGAAAAAATTGAAAACTCTGTAGAATTAAAACCAGATGGTTTTGCCCCTGATATACCAGCAAATACTAATCCCAGTCCAGGGCCAACTTCTATACCAACACCAATGCCAACTCCAACACCTGTTGAGACATTTCCTGAAGAACCTGTAAATAAAGAAAGGGTGGAAGCTAAATATGAAACTGTAGATAACATTGGGTACAATCAGATTGATATAGTTAAAGAAGAAAATGAGAAAAAAGAAGACGTAAAAAATGAAATCCCACCGGAACCAATCCCCGAGCCAACTCCAGATCCTGGGCCAACAGTAGAACCAACTCCAGAGCCAACAGCACCTCCTGATAAATGTACATTTGATAATCCATTTGTTTCTACTAATACTAATACATTACCCTAACCAACTCCAGATACTTGTCCAACAATAGAACCAACTCCAGATCCTGGGCCAACAATAGAACCAACTCCAGATCCTGGGCCAACAGTAGAACCAACTCCAGATCCTAATGTATGTACTACCAATGTTTGCCCTTAGACATAACTAAAGCAAATATTAATATTAACTTCCCGAAAATACTACTTTTTGGGGAGTTAATTACATTTTAGAAAATTTGATAATTTTTTGATACCATATCTATTACAACTCCAAAAATAGTATCAACAATAATATTTGCTGAAGCTAATAAATTTAAAAACTTTCTTCAAATTAGAGAAAAAATGTTATCACAATAAAAAATGATAGTGTATAATTCCTGATTAAATAAAAAAATTATATTTAAGAAATTAAATTAAAAGGAAGATCTCGAATTAATGAACAAGAAAATTATTTCAATTACAAAAACTGCTATAACTTCAGTTTTTTTAACATCACTGGTTGTATCTATGTCATGTGTGCCACAGGGTGTAAATACCCCTGATCTTAAAGCAGATGCAAAAGAGGTATGTGCTCTTTTAAAAAGCAAATTTGGTGCAGCTGACGCAGTAGTGACAGCTTGCCAGGGTGCTGTTGATAAAGATGTAAAGTTAGATGATGCATCTATAGCTGTTTTATGTGCAAATAAAGCTGATTTTAAAACAAAATTAAGTGAAGCCGAACAGGCTAAAGTAAGTAAAGTTCTCGACGAGTCCAAATGTCCTAGTGCTCCTGGTAAAGTTGGAGATGGAAATAGTGGGCTAAGTGGTGGAACAAAATAAATCCCCACAAAGTGGGGGCCCTGTTAGTATTAAAATACTCCCAATGTTAACATCTAGGTATTTTAATACTAATAAATAGTTTTAAATGACTTAAACATAAAAAAGTAGTTAATATAAACTAGAATTTTTTGATTTTTTTTTAAAATTTAGTTTAGATTTGTGACTTTGTTAGTTTAAAAGAGTTATTTGTTAGTGTATAATATTTTACATTAAATAAAAAAATAAATATTATTTTAGAAGTTAAACCGAGGGGAAAGCTACTCAATGAACAAGAAAATTATTTCTATTACAAAAACTGTTATAGCATCAGGTCTTTTAACATCATTAGTTGTATCTATGGCCTGTGTTCCACAGGGTATAAATACTCCTAATACTAAAGATGCCGCAAAAGAGGTATGTGCACTTTTAAAAAGTAAATTTGGTGCGCCTGATTTAGTAGTTACAGCTTGCCAGGGTGCTGTTGATAAAGATGACAAGTTAGATGATGCATCTATAGCTCTTTTATGTGCAAATAGAGCTACTTTTAAAACAGCATTAAGTGCAGATGAACAAACTAAAGTAAGTAAAGTTCTTGACGAATCAAAATGTCCTGGTGGACCGAGCAAAGGAGTTAGTGCTGCTACAGGTGCTGGTGGTTAATTTTTTACTAGAATACGTTTAAAATAATAATACATTTTTTAGTACTAGATTAAATCCCCTAATGTGCTAGAGGATGTCTAGAAAGTAAAGACATTTAGTAATCTGTTTATCTGGTTACTACTGTCTTGAGGCATATGTTTTTTGGGGCTGTCTAAAAAGAGGGCTTGATTGATCAAATCCAGGGCTTTTTAGACAGCCCCTATTTTAATAACTATAATTTTGGATATTTTTTAAGCACAATATTGGTTTTTATCAACAATCTTGAATAATTTTCAAAAAATGATGCCCAGGTCACATTTCTTAAGAAAACTATAATAAAAATTATAAATAATTCGCAAGTAACATACCCATAGAACAGATTATAATGGAAATAAGTATTTTAGAAAGTGTAAAAATTTCTTTTAGCTACTGGAGGCTGGAATGCAAAAAAAAGAAATCAAGGGTTATATTATCCTTGCTTTATCAATCGGTATTATATTGGATGCCTGCGGGCCAAAACCAACCACAACTTCAAGTCCTCCTGCGCCAATTCAGAAACAGGCAATTCAATCAATTAATCCTGGTGATCTTAATATTCCTGGTATAACAGATGATCCTGCTGCAGCTACTCCTGCCACAGAGCCTGCTGCTGGTGACGCTGAAGAAGAATGTCCTGAAGGCGAGGAATGTGAAGAAGAATGTCCTGAAGGCGAGGAATGTGAAGAGCCAGCAGCATCTCCAAGTCCTGGAACTTCAGCTTCTCCCGGAGCATCGGCAAGCCCGGATGCTTCAGCTTCTCCCGGTGCGTCAGCCAGCCCAGGTGCATCCGCTTCTCCCGGTGCGTCAGCCAGCCCAAGTGCATCCGCTTCTCCTACTGCTTCGCCAACCGCTACTCCAACTCCTGTCCCTATAACTTTTACTATGAAAATAAGCGGGGATTTAAATGTTATCATAAACCAAACCAGAGAGCTTTCTGCAAAAGTTGAGGGCAGTGATGCTTCCACAAAAACAGGAACAATTGACTGGTCAAGTGATGATACTTCAGTTGCTACTGTTGATTCAAGCGGTAAAGTAAAAGGACTTAAAAAAGGCTCTGTTAAAATTACGGCTAAATATCATGATGATACTACAATATTCTCAACGGTACAGCTTTCAGTCAATGCTTCCTGTAGTATCACTCTTTCAGGAGCATTAAAAGATAATCCGGTTATTGGTTTTGGCAGTTCCAAACAACTAACAGCCAAAGTTGAATGTACTGATGGTAAGGTTACAACCAGTGAAGTAAACTGGACAACCAGTGATACTTCAATTGCCAATGTAAACGGCAATGGTCTGGTTACAGCCGCAAACAAAAAGGGCAATGCCAAGATTACTGCTACATATAATCTTGATTCATTACTAAATACATCTCTTGATGTAACAGTAAATGATCCTTATGGCAATGATTACCTTGGTTTATTGGGTGATGGTAAATTACTTGAACCAAGAGGAATTGATGTTAGAAATGGAAAAATATATGTAAGCGCATGGGATGATGGAACTGGCACTTTTAATAATGAAGAAGGACATATAAAAATATTTGATACAGCTGGTAATCTTTTAAAAACAATAGAAGGTGCAAATCTTGACTCATTACCAAGGGATTTAAATGGTGTTGTCAGCGATGATGCCAGGGTTTGGGTTATTAATAAAATCCCATACGGCCAGTCTGCCAATAATATTTATAGTTTTAGTACAGCAGGAACAAACCGCTTAAATGCAAAAGTTGGTTTGCCTGATGCAGCAGGAACCGAATTCTCTGATATGGCAATTGATCCTGCTGATAAAACACTCTATATCGCTTCAAAAGGAAGTAAAAGAGTAATGAAAGTAAAATACGGTGATAATGGAGCAATTGATGTTAGCACACAACAAATTTATTTCACTGGCGCCGAGTCTATTAATCCGGCAGGTATATGTGTAGATAATTTTGGAAATCTTATGGTTGTTAATGGGTTTACATCTACTATAACAAAATATGGTAAAGATGGTACAAAATCTACTACATTTAATGTAAAAGGAACAAATTCTACCGGACCTACAGTTACTCAGCTTGGTGATATTGCTTTTGATGAAAATAATGGTAATGGTATTATCTATGTTCTGGCACAGGTAAATGGAAAATATGTCATCTTAAGATATGATGCAAACGGTAATTTTATCCGGATGTTTGGAGGGGAAGTTGGTATGACCACTCCATTCAGCATGGCTGTAAGCAGTGACGGAACTGTTTATGTTGTTGATTTTAAGAAAGCAATACATAGATTTGCTCCTGGAAAGTAACTTTTAAGAATAAAAAAAGCCTGGTTAAATCCAGGCTTTTTTTATTTTATAATTGCCACTCAATAAGTGAAGTGCCCCAGGAAATTCCTCCTCCAAAACCTACCAGTAGAATTTTATTTCCTTTTTTAAATCTGCCTTTTTTTATGGCCTGAGACAAAAGTATTGGTACTGAAGCAGCCGAAGTATTTCCATAATCTTCGATATTAGAAAGAACTTTACAGATTGGTAATTGTAATTTATTAATAATGGCATTGGTAATTCTCTGATTGGCCTGATGAATAATAAAGTAATTTATATCATCAAGTGTAAGACCTGCTTTTTCGATTGTTTCAAGCATTACCTGAGGAACTTTATTGACAGCCCACTTAAAAACTTCTTTTCCTTTCAAAGTCAGAAATGGTGGTTCTCCACTTAAATCCACACCGCTTGAAGGAATGTAGATCAAATCTCTCATTGAACCATCAGAGCCAAGCGAAAAAGAAAGAAAGCTGTTTTCATCAGAGGCTTTTACTACTGCTGCTCCTGCTCCATCACCAAATAATATGCAGGTCGACTTATTTGAATAATCGGTAAATCTGGAAAGTAAATCTGCTCCGACAACCAGGATAGTTTTGTACATACCTGTAGCAATATACTGATAGGCAGTAGAAAGACCAAATATAAACCCGGCACAGGCAGCTTCAAGGTCAAAGCAGGCGGCATTAACTGCTTTTAGTTCATCCTGAAGTTTACAGGCAGTAGCCGGGCAAAGCATGTCAGGGCTTAAGGTACATACGATTATTAAGTCAATTTCTTCAGGCGTAATATTTGCCTCATCTATGGCATCAAGTGCTGCATATAGAGCAATTTCGCTTGTAGTTTCCAAATCTGAACAGATATATCTTGATTTTATTCCGGTTCTGGAAAATATCCAATCTTCAGATACTCCCAGTTTGATAGCAAGCTCTTTATTATCAACTTCCTTTTCAGGAGTATAATGGCCTGTTCCGATAATTTGTGCTGGTATTAATCTCATTTTTACGCTAAAATTTATTTTTCCCTATGATATTATTAAACCATCAAATAAAAGAAACTTCACAAAAATTTTAACAAAAAAAGGAAAAATAAGTTTAGAATAACCCATTATCTTAACTTGTAAATGCCTTGAATTTGCTAAAAGGATATAAAATTTAATTAGGTTTATGATTTAAAATTTAACTGGAAAAACTTTGATGAAAAAATCAGTTGTCTTATTATCAGGAGGAATGGATTCTGCAACTTGCCTTGCTATAGCAGAAAAAGAAAGTTCTGAACTTGCCACATTACATTTAAATTACGGCCAGCGCACTCAGGAGAGAGAGCTTAAAGCATATAAAGACTTATCAGAGTATTATAAAATATCAAGAATGTTGATTGTTGATGTTACACATCTTGCGGCAATTGGCGGAAGCAGCCTTACTGATTCAAAAATTGATGTTGAAAGGGTTTCTCTGGATAGCACTGAAATACCGACTTCATATGTTCCTTTCAGAAATGCAAATATTTTGTCTATTGCTACCAGCTGGGCCGAAGTATTAGGTTTCAATGCTTTATATATAGGGGCTGTTGCCGAGGATAGTGCTGGCTATCCTGATTGCCGTCCGGAATTTTATGAAGCTTTTCAAAAGGTAATTGATATGGGTACAAAGCCGGAAACGAATATAAAAATTTATACTCCGCTGATAAATATGGATAAGTCAGAAATTGTAACCAAAGGTCTGGAATTAAAGGTGCCATTTAATTTAACCTGGTCATGCTATTCTAATAATGAAACTGCCTGTGGTGTTTGTGATAGTTGTGTAAGAAGAATCAGAGGATTTGAGATGGCAAATTCTGAAGATCCAATTAATTATTTATAATTATCGGTAAATTTAATGGTATTAATTTCTTCATCAAAAAAAGGTCCTTTGGATAATTCCAATGAAAATTCAAAAAGAATACCTGAGATTGCTCCTGAAAAAAGAAAGCCTTCTGAATCTGAAAACAGGGTCGTTAAAGCTGAACTGGTTCAGGAGGATACTGCCGAACAGAAATTACGTCCTGAAACACTGGAAAATTATACTGGTCAGAGAGAACTGATTGAAAATTTAAAAATTGCTATTACAGCAGCAAAACAAAGAAATGAACCTGTTGATCATATTTTACTCTATGGTCCGCCTGGATTGGGAAAGACTACCTTATCAATGATTGTTGCTCATGAAATGGGCGTAAATATTAAGATTACCTCTGCACCTGCTCTAGAAAGACCAAGGGATATTGCGGGTATTCTTACTTCTTTACAGGCATTTGATGTTTTGTTTATAGATGAAATTCACCGATTAAATAAAGTTACTGAAGAAATTCTTTATCCGGCAATGGAAGATTTTTCTCTTGATATAACTATCGGTAAAGGACAGACTGCCAGAATTAAAAGACTTCCTCTAAAAAAATTTACTTTGGTTGGAGCTACTACAAAAGCAGGCTCTTTAACATCTCCTTTAAGAGATCGGTTTGGAATGATTCATCGTTTAAATTTTTACGATGTTGCTGATTTAAGCAAAATAATTACCCGTTCTTCAGAAATTTTAAAGGTAAATCTTACTTCTGAAGGAGCAATGGCAATTGCTGAAAGAGCCAGGGGAACACCAAGAATTGCCAACCGTATTTTAAAGCGGGTCAGGGATTTTGCCCAGGTAAAGCAGGAAAATATAATTAATGATAGTGTTGCCGAAAATGCTTTAAATCTTCTGAATATTGATCATAAAGGTCTTGACCCTACTGATAGACTTATTTTGACTACAATTATTGAGCATTATAACGGAGGCCCGGTTGGAATTGAAACAATTGCTGCGGCGACAAATGAAGATGTTTCAACTATAGAAGATGTATATGAACCTTATCTTTTACAAATTGGTTTTCTAAATCGCACACAAAGGGGAAGAACTGTTACGCATTTGGCATATAAACATTTGGGCCGGTGGGGGACAGCATTATAAAATTTGTTTTTCTTCTTGCTCTTTTAGCCAGTTTTATTGTTAATTGTAATGATTTTTATACCCAAAGAAAAAATCCATTTTTAAACAGGAGTTATAAAGATATTAGGGAAATACCCTATGAGAATAATGATATTGAGCAGCTTAAAGAAAAGCTTAAAGCCGAAAGTATTTATCAAATAAATAAAAAACTTGTTTTTAAAGTTCAGCAGCATGAAAATATCCTTCAGACAGACCCGTCATCACCTGATTTTTATAAAATTAATGGGATTATAAAATATTATGATTATGATGGAAATTTAAAACCAGGGAAAAATATTTCAGTTTTTGTTTATAAAGATCAAAAGCCTATAAGTAATACACTGACTGATGATGATGGTAAGTGGGAAATTGAACTTAATCACAAAAGTTTTTATAAATCAAAAATAAATATTCGTTTTTCTATGTCTAATAATTATTTGGAAATTAAACGCTTAGATTATTATTACGAATGGGAAATTTTAAATATAGATAGCTTTGAAAAAGATATATATACTGGGATAATAACCCCGGATAAAACATCTGAAAACTCTAAAGTCGGATATATTTTTGAAATTTTTAATCGCTATCTGACATTTTTTAAAAATGAAAAAATTGAAATTAACTCATGGTGGAAATATAAAATAATAGTGTTTTGGCCTCATAAATATACCTGGTTTGGATATGAAAATGGGAATATTGGGATATCAGAAGCAAAAAGATGGGATGTAATAGGCCATGAAATAGGCCATGCTGTAGCTTATACAGGTATTCATTCGCCAATGTCTGCATTAAGTAATCATAAGGTTAGTCAATGTTACTCTGAGCAGTTAGCCTGGGCTGAAGGTATTGCTACTTTTCTATCAGGTGTTGTAAACCTTAAACGAAATGAGCCTGATACCAGATTTCAGTATCTTTTCCCAAGATATCTGGAAAATGTCCCTGATGATGTTTGTCCTGGGCAAACAAATGAATGGAGAGTTGCCGCATTTATGTGGGATTTATATGATTTAAACAATGAGGGTAATGATACAGTTAACCTTTCTTTTAAAAAAATTTGGGAACCATTGATAACACACAATAAAACCATAAACTCTCTGGATGATGCTTTAAAGATCATTAAGGATAATAACAGCGAATTAAAGGAAAAGGAACTTCAATCTTTAATGGAATATAACAAAATTTATAAAAAATAAAAGTATAAAGGCTTACTCTAACCCTTAATCCTATTCACCAGTGTTTCCGCAAAAAGATAGGCATCCTGAGGCCATCTTGAGGTTATAAGATTACCATCTTCGATAACAAAAGGTTTCCACATTCCATTACCTTGCTGAAAATCTTTTTGGTTTTTCAATACAGAAGTTATCTCATCTTCAACATATGCAGGATATGTTCTATAGTAGTTACCCAACTTCCAAAAAGTAAGATAGTATGCCAGCATTTCTAACTTTTTAGTCAGGGCAGTTAACTTTTTTCCAAAGATAATACTTTTACCGGTATCAGGATTCATAGTTCTGGCTAATACAACCGGACCATGACAAATTGCTCCGATTATCTTTTTTTCTTTAAAAAATTCCACTACTTTATTTTGTAAAATATTATTTTCCAGATATTGTCTCATCCCTTTGGCATGGCCTCCAGGTAAAAGTAAGGCATCATATTCGGATGGGTTAACGGATTCATAGGAAATAGGGTTTAAAAAAGCTTTATCCTGTTCAAGTTCCCGGTAAATTTTAATAACATCTGGTTTTGCTCCAAGTTGACCAAAAATAACTCCTGAAATAAGAAGGGGATCTGTTTTTCCAATATTTCCTTTTTCGGTACTAAATGTAACTTCTATTCCATTTTGAATAAAATTTTTCCAGGGGACAGATACTTCTGTAAGGTCAAAATCATTATCTGGTATAGGAATAAGTACTTTCTTTGCCATCAGGAAGTCACCAAGTATATTTTTTATATTAATGTGTTTACATTATAGCAAGACACGATATTTGTTAATATTCCTTTAAGCAATATATGATATCTAATGTATAGTAATTTAAATTATTGAGCTGGAGGAAGATTGGTGTTTCGTCTCATTTTTGGAGCAATTATTGCCTTGATTTCTTTTATAAGTTATTTAGGTACAAGAGAAACTAATAAAGTGACTGGTAAAATCCAGTATGTTGCTTTAACCCCTGAACAGGAAATCGCTATTGGTCTAAAGGCTTTACCACAACTTTCCTACAAATATGGGGGAATGGAAATTGATAAGAAAGCTGAAAAGATTGTCGATACGATTGGTAATCGTATTGTTGAAGCAACAAATGCTAAAAAAACTCCATATAAATTTGATTTTCATGTCTTAAATGATGATAATACGATTAATGCTTTTGCATTACCGGGTGGTCAGGTTTTTATAACATCTGCATTATTAAAAAAACTTAAAACTGAAGGGCAGGTTGCAGGTGTTCTTGGTCATGAAATCGGACATGTTATAGCCAGACATGGTGCTGAGCATCTGGCAAAAGAAAAGCTGACCAGAGGGCTAGCAGGAGCTGCCTCTATTGCCACTTATGATCCTAATCATCCTAATTCACGTTATGCCGGAGCTATTGCCCAGGCAATCGGCCAGCTTGTAAATATGAGGTTTGGCAGAAAAGATGAACTTGAAGCTGATATCCTGGGAATAAAATTTATGAGCGAAACAGGCTATAACCCACAGGCAATGATTGAAGTAATGAAAATTCTTGATAAAGCAACTAAAAGTGGGAGACCGCCTGAGTTTTTCAGTACCCACCCTAATCCTCAGAATCGTATCGGAAATATCAAGCAAACAATAACTAAATATTTTCCAAATGGTGTTCCTGCGGAACTAAAAGAATAATTTCTTTGGCCTGTAAGGACAGAACACTGTTCTGTCCCTACAGGCCCTTACACATAATTCGGGTATTTTGAGGTTTATTTTGAATAAAGTATAATTAAAATTTATCAGATATTATTAGTTGAAATTAGTTTAGTACTGAAATGAAAATAGATAAGGAATATCTTGCAGGTTTAATAGAAAAAATAAAACCTAGCGGTGTGTTGATTGTTGGTGATTTAATTCTTGATGAATTTATCAGTGGGGAAGTTGTAAGAATATCAAGAGAAGCTCCTATTCCAATTATTATTAAAAGAAAACAGGAACATATTCCCGGCGGTTCTGCAAATGCTGCAAATAATATTGTTGCCCTTGGTGGTATTGCTTACTCAATTGGTACTATTGGTGATGATATTTCAGGTAGTAGTCTTTTGAAAGTAATGGAAGAGCTTGGCGTAAATGTAAACGGAGTTATTGTAGATACAAATAATCCTACAACCACTAAAACCAGAATATCTGCTTATAGTAAACAATCTGTAAAACAACAGCTTGCACGTGTAGATACATTACCGGAACCACCATTAACAGACGAAATTGAAAATAAAATATTAAATTCACTTGATGAATTTGTCCAGAAAGTTGATACCATACTAATTTCTGATTATAAAAACGGAGTAATAACTGAAAAAATTATTGCCAGGTGTGATCAACTGGCAAGAGAACAGCATAAAAACCTGATAGTTGATTCTCAGGGAAATCTTGGTAAATTTAAAGGAGCTACTATCTTAACTCCTAATCAGCCGGAAGCTGAAAGTGTTGTTGGCTATGAGATTAAAGATATAAATACTTTGTTACAGGCTGGAAAAGATTTGCTTGAATTGACCAGTGCCAAAGGTGTTCTGATCACCAGGGGGTCCGAAGGAATGTCACTATTTGAAAGTAATGGAGATATTACTCATATCCCTGCTTTTAATAAAAGAGAAGTATTTGATGTTACAGGGGCAGGTGATACAGTCGTTGCGACTTTATCACTGGGACTGGCAAGTGGTTTGGATATGAAAGAAGCAATGTATCTTTCTAATCTGGCTGCAAGTATTGTGGTAAGAAGATTTGGTACCAGCACTACTTCGCAGGATGAAATGAAACGCGTATTATTAACAGAAAAAATAATGTAAAGAGGTTATATATGTCAGTTGTAGATAAAAAAGGAAAAGTTTTAGGATTTATTAATGCTATCGACTTATTTCTTTTACTGGTTATTCT
Organism: uncultured Candidatus Sericytochromatia bacterium; assembly: GCA_964422885.1. GTDB lineage: Bacteria > Cyanobacteriota > Sericytochromatia > UBA7694 > JACMQJ01 > CAYRDV01. The sequence goes on along the minus strand of CAYRDV010000083.1, from coordinate 3,245 downwards.
GGGTACTGTTATTGGGCTTTTTTGGGTAAAAACCGGTCATTCTTCTTTAAATAAAAAAGTTCAGGCAGAAGGCCCAGCAGAGATGAAAATAGCAATTAGAGGGGCCAGAGTTGAGGATTTAAAAGTTTTTGACAAATACAAAAAAGCTTTTATTATTATCAGAAATCAACCTTATGCAAATGTCGATATTGTTAGTGTAAAAGCCTGGAGAAGACCTTTAACATTTTATGTACCAGAGCAAAAAAAACCGATGAGATTTCAAAATTTTGAAGACTCATTATCCACAGATGTAGATATTGTTATTCGTGATAATGCCCAGTTTACAACTGATGACCCACCAAGTGTTGTCATGGGAGGGAATAAAGTAAAAGCTGGAATTCCTGTTGAACTGGAAACTCTTGAATACAAATTTACTGGTTCTATTGTTTCAATTAAAATGCCTGGATATGTCAATTAATCTTTTATGAGCAGTACTTTTGAATCACTACTTTATAAATTTAGCTTAAAAAATAAAGAAATAGGCTGGAAAGAGATTATATCTGGTAGTTTTCCTGGTAAAATTTTTGCTGTAATCTCATCTTTGATTGAAAAATTTTTGGCCCCGATTGCCAAAGAAAGTATTACTGCAAAATTTATTGAGGCAATTACTTTAGGCTCTATCATGCTTTTAATTTTTGCATCTCCTTTTGTTTCTACAGACTTTAATGCTACCTTGGTCATTTTTGCCGTAATGGCAACAACTTTAAAACATTTTCTAAAACCGGAAACCATTAGTAATAAAACTGATGTGCTGACTGCAACAGTTCTTGCTTATTTTGCAATAGCTTTGGTATCAACTGGATTTTCTCCATATTTTATGGCCGCTTTTAAAGGGTTTGCCAAAAATATAATTTATTTACTGGCCTATTTTGTATTTATTGTTAATTTAAGTAATCTAAAAAACATCCGTCTTTTAATCTGGACGATGGTTATCTCTGCATCAATTGTTGCCGCTTATGGGGTTTATCAGTTTTATATCAAGGTAGAACCATATCAGGGAGCATTATGGGATGATCCTAATGCAACAAATTATAAGACTACCAGAGTTTATTCATTTTTGAAAAATCCGAACCTTTTGGCAGGTTATCTTCTTCCAACATCAGCTTTTACTGCCGCCTTTTATTTTCTTAATATCGGTTGGCGTAAGATTGTAATCCTTATTTCTCTCTATTTGCAGTTAGCCTGCCTTTATTATACCTATTCCAGGGGTGGCTGGCTTGGAGTAGTTGGAATGGCTGCCGTAATCGTTATTGGTTCTGTTTTTATTTTCTCTGGGTTTATTTTAAAATCAAAATTCTGGAAATGGGGAATAATCGTTGCATTTATAATTGGGTTGCTTGGTATAGCAGTTGTTTTAATCAAATCTCCGGCTACTCTTGAACGTTTAACCAGTATTTTTACTACCAGAGGACATTCTTCAAATTCATTCAGAATGAATGTCTGGATTTCTTCATTTAACATGTTGAAAGATAATTTAATAATTGGTATAGGACCCGGAAATACTATTTTTGAAAAAATATATCCCCTCTATATGTTTAGCGGTTTTAAGGCTCTTTCAGCCTATAATATTTTTTTGGAAACAGCGATTGAAACGGGTATTGTAGGATTGTTAATATTTGTTTTCATGCTTTTTGCGCACACCTGTCGTTGTATTTGGGGTATAATCGCAAATATAGATTATTCTTCCAGGGTAATTCTGACAGGGTGTCTTGCAGGTCTAACCGGACTGGTTGTACAGGGCATGTTTGACACTGTATGGTACAGACCACAGGTACACATTCTGTTATGGTTTATATTAGCTATTGTTACCGTGGTAAGTCGGGATGAAATTGCGTTAAAAAATATTTGATGAGTGAACCAGAAAAAAATCCTCTTGAACTTCCATTAGAATTAATTGAATCATTACCAGACAAAATAGTTACTTATTACGATTTTATAGAAAATGCGACTAATATTGGATTATCCAAAAACCAGAAGGATCTTTTTACTATTCTTGATAATTTAATAGAAGAGGTAAAAAACGCTTATCCTCAGGCTCTTTGTAAAGATAAATGCAGTTCATGCTGTGAAACTTTTGGACTTCCAAGAACTACTGCAATTGAATGGCAACTTGTTCATAAATATATGGTGAACGAGATGAGTGAAGAACAAAGGCAATTAATTATTGAGCGGACAATAGAGTTATTTTCTTCACAAATCAGTCAACTTCTGGAAGAACAGGAACGAATTCAGGTTTCTCATACCAAAGCTGATCAGGATAGACCTGGAAAACCTGATTTTAAGTGCCTTCAATGCCCTTTTTTGATAAAAGGTTCATGCTCTATTTATCCTGCCAGACCAGGAATATGCAGATCATATGGCTATTTTTCAGTTAGAGTAACTGGTAATACCACGGTATTTGCCTGCCAGATGGCCGCAGATCATATCGTTAATACATTGAAGGAAAATAATGTTGAGCATTGGGCTTTACCTGTATGGGATAAATTTTCAGACAAATTATATAAATTAAATGGCAACCATCCGATTTCTACCCTTCCGATTTGGTTACTTATTCATCTTGATGAAAATAATAAATTAAAGACTACTTTGGAAAAGAATCCTGATTTTTATTCATTATTAAAAAAGTATCATTCTGATACTTTTGCGGAAAATGTATGAGCTATTAATTATTAGCCGTTCTAATGGAATTCCCACCGGGAACAATGTCCATAATTCCATCACCAAAAGAAATTGCAGTTCTTTCAATTTTGTTTTTATCGCTGTAGGCAGCCTGGCTGGAGGCGATTGTTCTCATTACTGAGAATACCTTTTGCATTGTCCAGTTACCAACAGGTCCGAAAAAATCATTTGCATCGTTAACAATATTTTTACCATAACGCTGTTTGAGTGCTGACAGAATATTATCTTTTTCTTCAAATAAAACAGTATTAAAACGGTCAAATGTTGATTTTAAAACCGGATCTTTTACATCATAGCCAATTTCTTTTAGGGTAAAGGGCAGATCATGAATAATATGGGCATTCATTGATAAGCCCAATATTTCAGCAATATTCCCTGATTTGTTTAACCCTAAATCCTGCGATTTTCTGCCTGAGTCAAAGGCCATCCTCCATACTTCTTTTACACCACTAATATTGTTTGATGCATAATTATCATAAGCCTGAAAGTATTTGTTGGCAAAATTAATCATCAGGTCTTCCTCAAAC
>CAYRDV010000082.1:4862-18577 GCA_964422885.1 uncultured Candidatus Sericytochromatia bacterium | reverse complement strand
TAAAACAAATCCTCGCTTAAAAATCATCGAATTCTTCTTTCTTCCATTTACAAGGCTATGGCTTTTTAAACAAATTAATTTTTTTGTTAGTTTTATTTTTTTATATTTTTATTTTCTAAAAAAGGATTTTAGTGTAATACTTTCTCACCCATCCCAGGAAATTTTTCTGAATTTACCAGCAAAAGATTTTTATTATGACTTTGTAGATGATGCCTCTGAATTTCAAATAGCCAGAAAAAACTCTTTAGTATTAAAAGCTCAGGAAAATAAAATATTGGAGAGATGCAATGCAGTATTTGCACCAAGCAGGTTAATAGAAAAAAAAGTGTTGCAAAAAATTAATAATGTAATCTTTATTCCAAACGGAGTTAATAAAGAGCATTTTTCTTTAAAGTCAGCTAAATTACCTGAAGACTTAAAAATAATTTGTAAACCACTTGTTGGTTTTTATGGCGCAATAAATGAACTCATTGATCTTCAATTAGTGTTATTTCTTTCACAAAAATTGCCTATAGTAAATTTTATTTTTATAGGACCAGTGTCAATCGATATTTCATTATTAAAAAATAATAAAAATGTTTTTTTTCTTGGTATAAAACCATATTCACAACTACCATTCTATCTTGTTTCAACTGATATCTGGATAATTCCTTTTAAACAAAATAATTTTTCATCTTTACTAAACCCGGTTAAGGTATATGAATATCTTGCAGCTGAAAGAACAATAATAACAACCTATTTACCTGAACTTGAGTGGCTTGGTGATTTAATTTTTATGACAAAATCCAGTGAACAATTTATGGAAAGGCTTAATTTTTGCCTAAACAACCAACAAAGGATTTACGATCAGGAAAAACTGGAAAAAACTATAAATGAGAATTCATGGCCTTTTTTAGCTGAAAAAATGGCAAAACAAATATTAGAAAAAGAAAATTAATAGTTTAATCCTTTGGACAATTAACAAAATGAAAGAAAAAAATGGTATACCTGCTCTTTTCAGGCAATTTTTCTCTCCAGTGATAAACTTTTGAACCCCGATATATTACAGCATCTCCTGCTCCCAGTCTGATCTCATTTTTCATATTATTACTCTGAATAAAAAACGGCCAGGCATTTTCAACTTCACATTCAGGAATCATATCCAGTAACAGAGAAACATTCCATTCGCACTCTTCTCTGTCCTTATGTCTGGATAAGACAGATCCCTCATTATATATTGAAATATAGCAGTAAGAAGGTTCTACCTGCTGTGGTAAAATAATATTTACAATTTTCCCAAGCTGATAATGAAAAAATCTGGCTATTGATTCATTTGGTATAGAATCACGTTGAGATACATGGGCATCACTTCTGATAAAGCAGTTATTTTCTTGCAGCCTTTTATAGTAGTTTTTTAAAGACTGTATCTGGATAGGATTAAAAACATTTCGCAAAACAGTAAAACCCTTTTCTGAAATCTCTGCTTTTGCCTTTTCAAAATATAAATTATCATCGGGATTATTAGGAATTATTATTTTTGTCTGAATAAGCAGGTTAAATACATTATCTGGTATTTTGTTTAAATTTTTGCTTTTTAAAATTTTAGCTAAAATTTTATATGATATTTCCGATAACCAATAAGGATAAATTACTTTAGTTATTGGTTCTTCAACCCATAACACAGGATAATCCTTTGATAAACAGGCTACATTAGTAAGATTTTTTTTTATAATTTCTGGTATTGCATGAGATTTCTGAAAAAAAATCTTAGGATTTATTTTGTATTCTGATTTTTCAAAAGGAAAAATTATTTCTTCATCAGGTAAATCCAAAAGGCATTTAAAAGTAATGTCATTTGGTATTTCAGGCACCTCAATAAGAAGACCAGCTTTATTTAAATATTTAATAAATTGGGGAGGAATTTCTTTTTCTTTTTTGGTAATATCCAATAGCTCAATAATTAATTTGCAAAACTCTGCATTAACATCTACCTGAATCTCTAATTTTACAGACTCCTCTCCCCTAATCTCAGAGCTAAGATGCAGAACCCCTTTTGTAGTTGGATTAATAACAAAATCCCTGACGAAAGGAAATTTTTTTTTGTCTATCAAATTTTCTTTCCAAAAAATAATTAATTGTTATGAATGATCATTATATTGCAAATTTTTATTGAATCAGTTCACATATAAGCAAAATTTAACAGACTTAATTTTTTTAAATTTGGATATAATATAGCTTATTGAAAAATTAATAAAATAAGCAAAAAAATGGATGCAGTTGATATAGATAATATTACTAAAATTTATGAAGATGGAACAAAAGCACTTGAAAATGTCAGTATAAAAGTTCCTGAAGGCAAGATTTTTGGTCTTCTGGGTCCGAATGGAGCTGGTAAAAGTACACTAATTGGTATTATTTCAGGAAGTATTCATAAAACATCAGGTACAGCTAAAATTTTTGGCCTGGATAACTCCAAAGAACTACAAAAAGCAAAGATGATGCTTGGCATTGTTCCTCAGGAAGTAGTTAGTGAACCTATATTTACGGTATTTGAGGTTTTAGATTTTTTTGCCGGGTTTTACGGAGTAAAAAAAGCAGACAGGAAAAAAAAGATTGATGAGGTTTTGGAAGCACTTCACCTTACTTCAAAAAGAGATACAAAAGCAAGATTTTTATCTGGTGGTATGAAACGCAGGCTAATGGTTGCAAAAGCATTGATTCATAATCCAAAGCTGATTATTCTTGATGAGCCAACCGCAGGTGTAGATGTTGAGCTAAGACAGATTATCTGGAATTATGTAAAAGACTTGAACAGCCGAGGAGTTACAATAATTTTTACAACTCATTATCTTGAAGAAGCAGAAAAGCTTTGTGAAGAAATTGCCATTATCAATAAAGGCAAAGTGATTGTTCAGGAACAAACTGATAAGCTTAAGTTTTTATTTGGTGAGACAAAAATAACAGCGACTCTTGAAAAAACAGGGTTTACAATAGATAAAGTAAATGATACGGATATCATTCAGTTTAACGGGAATGATGTTCAGATTACCTCTAAAACAGGCTCAGAGTCTTATTATCTGCAAAAACTTGCGACACTTGGAGGGCTAGTAAAAGTAGATATAGGACAACCTTCACTTGAAGAAATATTTATAAAAATAGTGAGAGAAAAATGAGCAACTGGTACGGAGCATACAACTTATTCCGCAGGGAAGTAATACGTTTTAAAAAAATAATTATAGATACCACAGTATCTCCAATTGTTTCCAATCTTCTATATCTGATTATCTTTAATGTTGCAGTAGCTGGAAGGGAAGTATCTGGTATAAGTTATATCCAGTTTCTTGCACCCGGTCTGATTACCATGACATTAATTAATAGTTCTTTTTCAAATCCAGCGTTTGCATTGATAATCTCCAAATTTTCCGGTACTATTTCAGATTTACTGATTGCACCATTACGAGGTGATCAGATTGTTTTTGCCTATGTTGGTGCAGCTGTTGTCCGGGCATTATTTACGGCTTTTATAACCTTTATTGTAATTTTTCTTTTGTTTGCCCATTTGACTGTTCACAACATTTATTTGGTTTTAATCGGTTCAATACTTACTTCTTGCTTTTTTGGTTCATTAGGAGTAATTTTTGGTTATTATGCCAAACAATTTGACAGTCTGACATTAATGACAACATTTTTAATGACACCAATGTCATTTCTGGGCGGTGTATTTTATCCTTTAAGTAACTTATCTGAACCCTGGAAAACAATCAGCTTATTTAATCCAATGCTATATTTTATTGATTTTTTACGATTTTCCTTTATTGGCATTTCTTTTGTGCCTCCAATATATTCATTAGGGGTAGCTATTTTGTCAAATATTATACTTTTTCCTCTTGCTGTTATTCTTTTCAGCAGAGGTAAACGACTAACAGTACTATAAAAATGGTAAAAAAAAAACATTTCCCCAATTTACTTGAAGCAAATATACCGCATGAACAGTGGTTAGATGATATTTATAAGCTTGTTATAACAAATAAACAGGGTGCTTTCATTGATGTTGGGGTTCATGTCGGAGAAACATTACAAAAATTTCTGAAAGTTGCTCCTGACAGGCCATATATTGGGTTTGAGCCTCAAATTGCGCCATGTTTTATGGTAGAAGGTTTTTTAATCGAAAATAATTTTAAAAACTGCGTGATTTTGCCAATAGCACTTTCTAATAAGCATGGTTCGGAAAGAATAAAAATAAGGGGAGAAGGTTATGAGTCCTTATATTCACCTGTTGCAACCTTTATTGATAAATTCAGGCCGGAAGAATTTTATAATTATTCAAAGTTTATTTATACAGTACCTGGAGATTCGATACTACCTGAGTTTAAAATAGATTCCATATCAATAATAAAAATAGATGTGGAAGGTTCTGAATTAGAAGTAATTGAAGGACTGATACAAACTATTGAAAAATACAAACCATATATTTTATTTGAAGTTTTAAGTAATTATCTGGTAGCCAGTGGCAGCCATCTTGATAAAGAAACAATTTTATTTAGAGAAGAGAGATTAGTAAAACTGGAAAAATTAATCAGAGAAAAGGAATACTTTATCTTTCAGATTTTTGGTTATAAGGAATTAAAAAAGGTAAATAAGATAAAACCTGGTAATAATAATGATTTTGTCACAACAAATTACCTGGCTGTGCCAAAGGGAGAAGAGGCTAATTTTGTCAGGTTTATGCGTCCGCATAGAAATATTGTGTTTTAGAATTTGGTTATAATAATATTGGAGATTATTTTGTCTTCAAAGAAAGGGTAACCAGGACAGTAGGTCTAAGAGCCGAACCCGGTTACTCTTTCTTTTTTAATAGTAATTTTACTTGTATTAAACTTATTGTTAAATTTTAAAGAAATTTTTTAACCAAAAGCGACCCCAAACAGAGTAATACTTTTCAAAGTACGGTTATAAGCGTATTACAGACAGTTAACCTTTAGTTAAAAAAATAGTTCTTCAGGAAACTTTTTTACAAAAAATCATATAAGTCTAATAGATGATTTTAAGCTTAGTGATAAAAGGAATTATGAGCGTAAATACATTACCTGCTAATACAAATGAAACTCCAGTTATAAAAACAAGGGATTTTCAAACTGTTTCTCCCTTAATTCAGGAAACTCAGAATAATTACTCACCTTCTGAAAGTGGTGAGCTTAATTTAATTTTTCCTTCCATTGAATACCTTTTCAAACCTGGCTCAAGTATTAGTAATTTTTCTTTTATCAGCCCAGAAAGCCAAATTCCAAATTTAGAAAATTCATTCAATTTTCCTCCGGCAGATGCTCCTTCTTTGGATGATGTAAAAAACTCAGGAGCATCAATATTCTACAATCAGGTGGGTGATGCTGTCGCTGAAATCAAAAACAGATTATCAAAGTTAGGATATCTTGTGACTATTAACCGTACTTTTGATTTTTCAACAGAAACTGCTGTAAAACAACTTCAACAGAAAAATAATCTTGAACCATCAGGTATATTTAATACAGCAACCCTTAATGCTTTGGAAAATGCAGAAAGACCTAATACTTTCTTTTCAGGGTTAATGTTTGATCTTTTTAATTCAAGAGTTGGCAAAGCTGTTGGTGGAGCGTTTGGTACAATTAAAAATTCAGCAGTTGTAAAAACAGTTGGTAATGTAATTGAAACTGAAAAAAATAACGTAAAACAAGGGTTTGTCTCTCTTAAAGATTTTGCTTCCAGAAAAGGAGCGTCAATTGCTGAGGCTGCCAGAAGAGTTGCTAACTCACGTGGAACGGTTGGAAGATGTTTTGCCGGAGTAAAAGAGACTTTAAGGAAATTTGGCGTAAATCTTGTTGGTGGTTCTGCATATATGGCAGCTCCGCAACTGGCAAAAAATGCTAATTTTAAAGAAATAAAGGTTGCTAAAAGCGAGCTTAAAGAACTTCCTCCAGGTGCTATAATCGTCTGGGGAAAATCAAAATTAAAAAAGCATGGTCATATTACTGTTGCTTTAGGAAATGGAAAAGAAGCAAGTGATCATGTCCAAAAGCTGATACAAAATGGTCCATATGGTGGGTACAGAGTTTTTATACCAAAAGAAAAAGGCGCAGCCTAAGTAATTGAATTTTTAAAAGTAAATAAATTGTTTTTTAAATTTTATAATATTTGAGAACGTTTATAATTAAAAAGCTTAAACTAAAAATATGTTGAGCATTTTTTGAGGGAATTATTTAATGTGTACTATTATTTCTGGAAACAGTTACATTGGTAAAATTCTTAATAAAGAATTAGATGGCAAAAATGAAACATCTTCTGCCGATTTGTACCATATTGACAAAAACAATGATCATAAATCCGATTTGGATCCGAATAAAGATGGAAACATCTCAGCAGAAGAGTTAAAAAATTATTTAAAACAGGAAGGCCTTCTCCAGAAAGGCGGTACTGCAAAACAACAAAATGTAATTGATAAACAAATCGCCTTAGAAGCACAGACTTTAACCAAATTGATTCAGAATGGCTGTACTTTTGTCAGACATGAGACTGAACCAAAAAGTGTTGATTTTGACCTTAATCAAAATCAGGAAGAAAAAGCTCCTGAATTATCCAGAGTTAAAACCGCCGGTGATACTGAAAATGAACCTGTATTTAAACTAGGGATGTTTGGTGAAGCGATAAAACAATTACAGATTTTGTTAAATAAACTTGATGTTGGTACAAAATTTACTCCAAATAATAAATTCGATCAGAGGACAGAAGACGCTGTAAGAATGTTTCAAAAGAATAACAAACTTCCTGAAACAGGAATAGTAGATAAAACTACCCTGAAAGCAATGGAAGAAGCAACAAAGCTTGATAGTAACGAAGTATATATTCAAGGTAAGGTTAACCCTGTTACTGGAGTAACTGTTACTGATACAGACAGGGTAAAAGCGATGGTTGCAACACAATTAAATGACCAGGGAGTTGATCTAGATAAGGCATTCTCAATCGGTGAAAAACTGGTTAGTAGTCAACAGCGTCAGGATAAAAAAATGGCTTCAGAACATTTGTGTTATACCGCAGTAAAAAACGCTTTTCAGGGAGCACTGGACTTACCTTATGAAAGATTTCCCATAAAAAAAGGTAATAATGGAAGCTGGGCCAGGACAGCTGGAACCAATCTTTTATCAAAACATCCTGATGTATTCAAAGAAATTAAAGGTCTCCAAAGAGAAGATTTAAAGTTTTTACCAGCTGGAGCAGTTGTTGTTTATAAACCAACTGCAGCTAATAAACCTGGACATATCGGAGTTCAAAATGGTCAAGGTAAGGATATTAGTGATAAAGAAAGAATCCAGGCAAATGTTCATGTCTCTGCTAATTTTGAAGTTTTTTTCCCAATAGATACAAAATCAGCTAAAAAATAACTTATTTTCTTGTTTTAATAACTAATAATTATGGCTTCTGAAAACTTTGATTTAATTGTAATAGGCTCCGGGCCTGCTGGTGAAAAAGGTGCCGCTCAGGCTGCATATTTTGGAAAAAAGGTTGCCTTAATCGAAAAAGAAAAGTTTCTTGGTGGAGCTGCTGCAAATACAGGAACATTACCTAGTAAAACCTTAAGAGAATCTTCTCTGGTTCTTTCAGGTTTTAGAAAACGTGAACTTTATGGAATAGATTTTTCACTCAAAAGAGAAACTACCATAAAGGATTTTATGCACAGAGAAAAATTTGTTACTGATAGCGAAAGAAATAGAATTAGAAATAATATTTTTCGCCATAAAGTAGAATTATTTCATGGTGAAGGTTCTTTTCATGATGAGCATACTGTAAAAATAAAAAGAAATGATGACTCCGAAAACTTTATAAAGGGCAAGGTAATTCTTATCGCTACAGGCTCAAAACCACGCCATCCTGAAATCTACCCTTTTGAAGATCCACGTATCCTTGATTCTGATACGATCCTTTCTCTGGAAAAACTTCCTTCGTCACTTGCTATCGTAGGAGGCGGAGTTATCGGTTGTGAATATGCCTGTACTTTTGCAGCACTCGGTATTGAAACACATTTAGTGGAAAGTAAGGATAATTTGTTATCATTTTTAGATTTTGAAATTTCAGTTGAATTAAAAGAACAGATGCATAAACTTGGGATTATTTTTCATATGCCCGAAAGAGTTAAAGAATGTACTGCAAAGGATGAATTTGTTGAACTAGTTTTAAATTCAGGAAAGATAATAAAAGCTGATAATATTCTTGTATGTTCGGGAAGGGTAAGCAATACGGCTAATCTTAATCTTGAAGAGACTGGAATCAAAAGCGGTGAAAATGGACTTATTATGGTTGACAGTAATTATAAAACCTCAAAAAGCCATATTTATGCAGTCGGTGATGTTATCGGTTTTCCCGGTCTTGCTTCAACGTCCATGGAACAGGCCCGATTGGCTATGGTTAATGCATTTGAGCTAAAGTATAAAGAAAGGCTTGCTCCAATTTTGCCTTATGGCATTTTTACCATACCTGAAGTCTCAATGGCAGGTGAAACAGAAGAGTCATTAAATATAAAAAATATTAAATATATTGTTGGCAAAGCATATTACGGTCAAAATGCCAGGGGGCAGATTATTGGTGATCTTGATGGTTTACTTAAACTGATATTCAGACAGGAAGATATGAAGCTTCTGGGTGTTCATGTAATAGGAGAGTTGGCAACCGAGCTGATTCATATTGGACTTACAGCATTGATGACTGGTTCAAAAGCGGAACTTTTTATTGATACCTGTTATAATTACCCAACTCTTGGTGAACTTTATAAATATGCTACTTATGATGCAATGGGTAAAATGTCTTTGATGAAGAAGTTTAAATGACTTAACTAATTATTAGTTAAAAAGAATACTGCTCCCCGATCAAGTATTGGTTTTCCATTTGTTTTTTCTGCACCATAAATTGTATATTGGGTTAAAGTTGGAGAATCCCAGCCAACACCACCACCACTTACGTTTGGCAAGGTTGAGGTAGTAACAGTAGTACCATCAACATCACTTCCATCATCAACACTGGATGTAAAAGGATTTTTAAATACCTTCCAGTAATTTCTTGCGACAGCTTGAGTTTTTAATTCAGCGATTGTCCCAGGATAAACTCCTCCCCAATCTACGGCATAAGTTTCAGCTATAGACTGAATTACCCGCATATTTGACTTTACACTTGCCTGCTTTGCCCTGTCTATAGCCGCTACAAAGTTTGGCAAGGCAATGGAAACTAAAATACCAATTATTACAATTACAACCATTAATTCAATTAAAGTAAATCCATTTTTTCTATTTTTTAATTCTTTAAAACTCATTTGGAGATTCCTTTAATAATTTAAAAATGAAATTACAAATCAATGACTATAACAATATAAAACCAAACATAGAGATTCACTGGTTTTTTCTTTAATAGTAAAATGGCCGCTTTAGTTTATTAATAATGTTCCTTATAATAATTAAATTTTAAAATATAAGTAAAAATAATAAAATAACTTAAAAAGAGATAATTATATAAAAAATATTATAAAATTACTGTTTTTTATCAATATGCTTTCTAATTTATACTTTTTTATATAATGATATAAAAAAGTATTTTTGAGAGTAATATTCAAAGGCTTTTAACAGTGGGTTATAATGACAGTTCGTAACGCTTTGGGCCTTAATCACTAATTTCCAAAAATAAAGAATAAAGCCTCAAAATAAGAATTGTAAAAGATTTTATAAATTATTCTCTTTTTTAATGGCTTCTAAAAAATTAGCAGTTGATCTTTCAAGGATTTGATAAACATCTTCAAAACCAGACATTCCACCAAGATACGGATCTGGTACATCGGCATCTTTTGCCAGTGGGTCAAAATGCCTCATTAGAAAAATTTTTACTTTTGAGTCTTTTATCCCTTTTTTCATATAAAAAATATCTTCAAGATTAGAGCTATCCATAGCCAGTATATAATCAAACTGATGAAAGTCTCCTGATGTAAATTGCCTGGCATGATGAATAAGTGTCAATCCATGACTCTTGGCATTCTCAAACGTCCTTCTGTCAGGAAGTGAACCAATATGATATGAGCTTGTACCAGCGGAATCACTTGATATTAAATATTTAAACTCATTATTTTCAGTTAATTTTTTGAATAAGCCTTCTGCCAAAGGAGATCTGCAAATATTACCCAAACAGACAAATAAAACATTTATCATTTATTATTCCTTCCCGCCATTTTTTGTCAGAAACTGAAATGGCTGTTCCTTACAAATTAAAAATATTCCGCCAATTACTCCAGCTATAGTTAGAAAGCTAATTATCAAAGGTTTTGATGAGGTTGTTGTCGGTTGTGGTGGTAAAGGAATTTTTGATTTATCGGAGGATAATCTGCGCCTTTCTAATTCAAGCTTCAGGCTTTCAAGTCCTTTTGCCATTGCCCAACGGTGGTTTAGAGAAAAAACCGGTTTTAACAACCATGTAAAATACCTGATTAAAGGTTTTCTGGCCTGAATCTTCCAATCATATGTAATCTTTACATGCTCATTGTCTTTTTCAAAGGTCCAGACTCCTTTGCCTTCAAAATCCCCTGAGGCTTTTAAAGCAATCCGGTTTGGATAATCTGATTCAGTTACACAAAAATTCCATTTCAGAGTATATGGAAGCCAGCCTTTGGTATCCAGCTCTACAAGGGTTCCAACTCCATTTTCATTTCCCTGCCTTAATACTTTAACACCCAGATATACTGAAGGCCACCACTTTACAAGTGATTCAACATCTTTTAAAATATCGGCAACTTCTTCCAGAGAACCTTTTACCCGCCATTTGGTAATAAAATAATACTCATTTATTGTCATAAAAATAATCCCTTAAAATCTAATTTGGTAGAGATTTGTATGTATAAGCTGAATTGTTTTTGTTGTTACCAAAGATTTTTTTTGCCGTTTCTTTATCAACTGCACTCATAAATATCCCAAAAATAAGAACTACAATACAAACCCATTGTAATTTTGAAATATGCTCTTTAAGAATAATTGCCGCAAATGCCAGTGTAACAACCGGATATGCTCCGGTTAAAGGTGAAATTATTGATACAGGCCCTTTACTGGCAGCAATAATAAATCCCATGTCCCCACCAGCCATCATTCCCATTGGTAAAAATGAACGAATCCATTCTTTACCTGAATGACTTCCTTTTAAACCATTTTTTAAGCCATATAGTCCAAGAGTTAAGGCTCCCCCTATAGTATTAAAAAGGAGCATATTAACTTCACTTGCCTCTGGCAGGCCATAGGCATATTTCATAATTGTTTGCGCCGTACTCCATAATAACAGGGCGAAAAAGGCAAGGGGTATCCATTTTCTATTAGTAACTTTGGCATTGGGATCATCGGGATTAGATGGTGAATAAGATAACCCCAGACAACAAAAAATTACCAGGGCAACCCCCATATATTGAACACTTGACAAAATCTCACTAAGAAAAATTCTGGCAAGAAGAATTGTTATTGCCGGATAAGCCGCAGATAATGTGCCTACAATGGTAATTGGTCCATAAACAATTGACTGAAAATATAAAATCCAGCCAAGGCCATCAAGAATATAGGCAAAAATACCAAAAAGTAAAAATGTTCTTCCTTCGGGAGAAAATGGATCAGGATGTTGGTGAGTAAAAAAGTAACCAAGGTTAACTATTGATTTGGCAACTACAAAATATAGACAGAACCTTGCCGGGGGAACCTCTGAGATCCACATTTTTACAAGTCCCTGTCCGACCCCATAAAGAAAAAGAGTTATGATAGAAGGGATTAACCATATTAGAGAGCTTGTCATTTAGTATGTACTCCATCTTGATTTTTTTAGTATTTATATCATAGTTTGTTATAAATTAGTAAAAAATTTAAATTATGTTACTTTTTAAAGAAGCATTTTCCAAATAAATTTAGATTAGGAATCATATGTATTTTTTTCAGATAAATCAGAAGGAGTATAGTCTAATTTTCTTATCCTGAAAATTTCTTAATTCGGTACTCCGAATCAGGGACCCACCTTGTGGGAATTTAATTCTGAAAATCCTGATTCAGACAATATTTAAGAAATAATTAAAATCCGGGTTTTTAAAAAAGAAATTTATTTTTTTGCCTATATTAATATTAAGGTAATCTAAAAAGGATTTTAATGATGGTAAATGTAAATAATAACTTTAATCAGATTGGAAATATCCAGAATATAGAGCCTAACTCTAGAATAAAAATCGGTATTGGTAAACCGATATCTTTGGATACTCATGAATACACATTGTTAGCCAAAGATATGTTTGTTTCTGTTTTGAGTAAAGATACTAAAAAAACTGATAAAAGTATTCTGGAAAAAATGCACATTGTAAAGCGTCTGGAAATACAGGTATATTCAACTTATGGAACTGAGGATGAGGTAAAAGTAAGGGGTAGGGTTCTTGAAAATAAAGAATTAAAACCTGTTAAATCTACTGATTCAAAATTTAGAAACTTTGTCAGAAATTTTAAACTTTTTGAATCTGATGAAGAAAAAAATGTTTCAGTAAATATAAATCTGAATGGAAAGACTATTAAAACAAAAACCGATAAAGAAGGTTTTTTTGAAGTTAAAACCAAAGATTTTGGTCACTTACCATTAGGGCTAAATACTGTACAAGTAACTTTATCTGGAGAACAGAAAAAATTTATTGCTAATCCTGCCATAGGGAAAATATCCATTCAGCCAAAGGAAGATAGGACTTTTGGTATTGTTAGTGATATTGATGATACTATTCAAAAAACTGAAGTGACTGATAAAGAGAATATGCTAAATAATATACTTTTTAAAAATGCTCAAACTCAGAAAAAAATCCCCGGAATGGCTGAGTTATTTCAGGCTCTTGATAAGGCAAATGATGGAAAGTTAGATGGGGATGTTACTTATGTTTCTGGTAGTCCGGTAAATTTATCCCCAAGAATAGAAGGTTTTCTTCAATATAATAATTTTCCTGAAGGGACATTAGAATTAAAAAATTTAGGTGTTGAGCCTGGCTCTGATCCCCTCACAAAACAAATTGAATATAAGTTAGGGCGAATACGAAAACTTTTTGATACATATCCTGATAAAAAATTTATTCTTTTTGGAGATAGTGGCGAAAAAGATCCTGAAGTTTACAGACAGCTTTCAAAGGAATACCCCGGAAGAATAATCTCTGTATATATTAATAATGTAACCAATGATGATAAAACTGCTTCAAGGTATGAAGGAATGTTACTGACAAATAATACCTCCGAAGCTGCCGCAGATTTATTTGAAAAAGGGATGATTAGTAGTCAGGATTTACAAACTGTTCAAAAAACTGTTAAATAACCATTATTTCTCACAAAAAATATTTAACCACAGATAAGAACAGATTAAATCAAGATATACACAGATATTTAATAAAAAAATATTAATTTTAAATTTTTTATTTAAATCTTATCTGTGTTAATCTGTGGTTTTATCTGAGCCATCTGTGGTAAAAATTAATTGTATTAGTTCTTTTCCTCAAACCTAAAGTATAATTCCATTACGGATAGTTATTGGAGAAGAGTTATGGAAGATATTATCGAAGTTTATACCAAAGCATACCTATCCATTCATGAAAAACATCGGTAATCACCGACAAGGCATGGGCCGAAGGTATTAACTCCAGTAGGGTGGGAGGGAAGGCCGGTTGAAACGAACCGACCGGCACAGCCACC
>CAYRDV010000082.1:0-4852 GCA_964422885.1 uncultured Candidatus Sericytochromatia bacterium | reverse complement strand
GTTTATACCAAAGCAATTGAATTGCATAATAAACATATTAGTGATGGATATCAGGCCGAAAAAAATGATTTGGTCACAATTTTCATTAATCGGGCAAAAGCATATCTGGAAATGGATAGGGTAAATGAATCAATTACTGATTTTACTAAAGCAGTTGATTTGCAACATGAAATGTTAAAAGAAGGCTCACTGAATGATGAAAATAACCTGGCTACGGCTTTAAGTAGCAGGGGGCTGGCACATATTCAACAAAAAAAATACTGGAATGCTACAAAGGATTTTACTGAAGCAATTAATATTCAGCAAAGGTTGTTTGAGCAGGCGAAGTTGCCGGAGCCTGGTAAGATTGGCAGTAATTATATGAACCGGGCTATTGCTTTTATGGAATTGGAAAAAGCTCAGAAAGCAATTGAAAATTATGATCTGGCAATTGAATTTCAAGACAAACTTTTGGCTTCAGGTATTGTATTTGATAAAAATGAAATGGCAACAGCTCTTATGAGCCGGGGAATTGCTTTTTTAATGAAAAAAGATTTTATAAAAGCAGAAAAAGATTTGTCAGAGGCGATTGTTATGTATACTTTTCTTGAAGAAAAAGGAGAACTTTTTTCTTTAAATAGCTTCTCTATAGCTTACAGAAGCCGCTATATAGTGAATTCAAAATTAAATAAAATAAAAGAATCAGAAAATGATTATAAAATGGCTGAAGAACTTTTTAACAAAATAAACAAATGATTTTTAAGTGACAGATAATATTTTTTGTGTAACAATATCTTTACAATCAAATTTAAGTAAAGTGATTAATATCAGTGCTTTTAAAGCCTTCTAAAAAATTCTTTATATAATCTTCATGTAGAATTCACCCAAAAATTCAATAAAATAGGGTAAGATTTATTTGAAATTAACTATTTATTAACAGTAAATAATGTAGTTTATAGAACAGACCATATGGTACCTATAAATTTAAAATTGTGAAAAATATTTTGAGGAAGAGAAGGTAATTCATTTTTATGATAATTTCGGGTTGGTCAGATTTAAGAGCAAACTCTATTGAAAATTTTGAAGATATAAATAAGATTGAAGAATTAATTGATAACCAAGATTCTGATGAATTAGAACTTGATCTTACAGATTCTTTTGATGAAGCGGTCACTGATGGTGAAGAGGTAGTAAAACCGGAGGTCATTGCAACAAAAGAGACAGATGTTAATTCTATTCAGCTTTATATGAATTCTATCGGTAAAAAACCCTTATTAAATGCTATTGAAGAGGTTGAGCTATCGAAGAAAGTAAAAGAAGGGGATATTAAGTCCAAAAATTACCTGATAACTTCAAATCTTAGGTTAGTAGTTAGTATAGCCAAAAGATACTGCGGGCTCGGTTTACCTTTGTTGGATTTGATTCAGGAAGGAAATACAGGTCTGATAAGAGCCGTAGAAAAATATGATTATACAAAAGGTTATAGGTTTAGTACCTATGCAACCTGGTGGATCAGGCAGGCTATTACCAGAGCAATATCTGATAAGGCGAGGAATATCAGATTACCTGTTCATACAAATGAAACAATCCAAAAACTAAAAAAAATCAAAAGAAAAATGATTTCTGAATTGGGGCGTTATCCTACGGAACAAGAGCTTGCCGAGGCTGCTGAATTACCGATACATAAAATCAGGCAATTAAATAAAGTTGTAAAATCAACTATTTCACTTGAATCGCCAATTAGTGGTGAAGACGATAGAAGTCTGATTGATTTTATTGAAGATAAAAATAATAATAGCCCAATGAAAAATGCTATTGATAAACTTTTATCGGAAGATATTCAAAAGCTATTATCTAACCTGACTCAACGTGAGGAATACATATTAACTATGAGATACGGCTTATCAGGAACCACACCTAAATCTCTTGCTGAAATAGGGCAGGAAATGGGAATAACCAGAGAAAGGGTAAGGCAACTTGAATCAAAAGCCCTCACTAAGCTCAGACGGCAGGGAATGATCAGAAATCTGAATGATTATCTGAATGATGATTAAAGTATTGACTATAAAATTCACTGCACCATTTATATTCATTTAAGAAAATATTTTTACTGTCAGGGATTTTAGCAGATATTTTTTTTAATAATTCCAGATAATCTAATAGCCACCCAATTGAATTTTCTGGTATCAAAACACCATGAAACTTATATAAGGAGTCATTCTCAATATTTTTAACTGCAAAAATTAAGCTTTTTTTGGCAATGGCTAAAACCTGAAGCGATAAATAATATTCTTCGCTAAAAAAATAATACTTTCCTAAAGTAAGTAATGGTGCGTATTTATAGTAATTTTCAATAGGTGGTAAATAATAATTTAATTCATAATTCAACCCATAAATCAATAAATGTTTTTCTAAATTATTCGCCCAGTTTTGCAGAAAATTTACCGGATTCTCAAGAAATTTTTCTTCATTATTAGGAATCAAAGCCAAAGTTAAATCTTGCAAAACTTCTTTTTTCGCAAACTCCAGTGTCTCAAATTTTAAAATGGAACGAAAATAATGAAAAAGAGGTAAATATTCTTTTTTTCTTTTACTAAATAATTTTATTATTTTATTACATAGGCTAATTTTTAATTCTGTTTTATCTTTAACTGTTTCAATAAATTTAGTACAAATTGCCAAAAATGACTTTTCCATAAAATATTTTATGTCTGGGAATTTTAATTTATTTTCCAGTATTTCAAACTCATTTGCTAAATCTTTGATTATTAAAATAAGGTCCTTATAATATGCTTCATTTTCAAGATAATAAAATCCTAATTTCTTTTTATTTTCAAATCTGTTAATAGCAAACAATTCCTTAATTTTTGGGTTAATTTTAATTATATGTTCCAAGGGTTCTTCAATATCAGCAATAGATTTTTTCAATAGTAATATATTTCTTTGAGAATGTTCTGAACCTGGTAAATTTTTTTTTAGCTTTGGACTATATCCTATATGTACAATAACAAACTGGCATTGAGTCCTAATATTTTTTTCCTGAAAATTTTCATCCATACGAATTAATGTTTCATGGATTCTGAAAAAGTATTTTATTTTTTCTGTTTTAATAAAAATATTATGATAAAAATAAGGAAAATTATCTATTTTTTCAGGAGCAATAGCTCCGTAAAATCTATTGTTTTGCCAATATTCAAGTTCATTGATATTTAAATTTATCGAGTTAAATAATGTACCATTTGTTTCTTTAATATGCGATTCCAGGTTTTTCCTGGTAAGTGGTTCCAGGTAATCAGGAAAATCGTAGATGCTTTTAATTGCCCGATTTGCAAATGCTAATTTTTGATCCGCATCCAGACTGATAACAAAATTATCATGAGGTACTTCTTCTAATACCTGATTTCTTGCTTCAGAAAAATCGTCATTCCATTTTATTTTTTTTAATAATAATGGCTTATTATATTGTTTAAAAAACTCTAAGATAATTTCTTCTGTATTATCAGTTGAACCAGTGTCAGCGATAACTGCATTATCAATAATATCAATAACACTTAATAATGACTGTATAACTGTGTCTGATTCATTTTTTACAATCATACATAAGGTTATCTGCATTTTAAATCCAATTTTTTATTTCTGTGTACATCTTGATTTAATCTGTTCCTATCTGTGGTTAAATATTTTATTAAAGCAGTTTTTCACAAAAGCTAAAAAAATCACAGGCTTTACAGGCTGGTATATCTGTATCTAACATAACCGGATCAGGAATATAGGTTTTTATTAATGGATGGGTATTCTCAATCATTTGAAATATTTTATCCTCTATTTTTTCTAAGTCTGCTTTTTTTAGAATTCGGGAGGAAGCTTCTTTAAGATCTAAAAAAACTAATTTAAGTTCTAATGATTCTATTTCTTCTATTTTACTAAAGGCATATGCATAAAATTCCATTTGCAGATTAAAATTATAGAGATCAAACCGGGTTTTTCTTTGGTTACTTTTCCAATTAATAAGAGTAATTTTATCATTGTCATAAATTACCCTGTCTATTCTGCCTGTTAATACAATTTTTTCCAATGGAGTCTGAATAGGGACATTAAAACTCCATTCGCTATAAACCTTTTCCTGATTCTTAGGCAAAAAATTTTCTAAATAATAATTCCACCATGATTTTATTTTTACATCAGAATCCAGGAACTGATTTTTTACAGGTATTTCCTGAAAATGAGCATCAATAAGCTTATGTATTAAGTCACCCCGTTCACTTTCCTGGTTTTTAAAATTAAGAATCTGATAATACTTTTTTATGTACCTGTAAAAATAAAGGGAAGGGCAAATCATGTAACCGGAAAATAATGATGCATTAATTAATCTTGTCATCGTTTTTAGCTAAAAAATCTTTTAATAAAAAAAATATTTCGGATGGATCATTCTTTCTTTCATTTAAACCCTCTTTTGAGCAGGAAATGTATAAATATTTTTGGGCTCTTGTCAGACCAACGTAGGCTACTCTCCGACCTTCTTTAACTTCATCGCTGGCCAGTTCACTCCTTATTATGTTTCTTTGGCAGTTTTCCAAAAGAGAAAGGATTACTGATTTCATATCTTTTCTTTCATTTGGCCCTTTCCATGAATTATCTTTAAAATCCCATCTGCTGAAATTTGGCAAAAAAACAGCATCCCATTGTAAACCTTTGGCTTTATGAATTGTAAGAATATGAATTACTTCCGGGTTGGAAAAATCTTCTTCTTCTTCATTCAGCAATTCCTGCTTTATTTTGGATTTTGAATGTTTAATCAGCCAGTTATAGAAATCTTCTATGTTTTTAATCCCTGGTTTTGAACGGAGCCACATCTGGTGTAAAAGCCTTGATA